>CAMDIP010000006.1 GCA_945899335.1 Bordetella parapertussis | reverse complement strand
CTACGAGCTGACCTATCCCGCACCCGGTGCGCCTGCCTTGGCGGCGCGAATTGTGGATTTATTGCAAGCGCAAGGCATTGCCGCGCAACAAGACGCCCAGCGTGGTTTTGACCATGGAGTGTTCATTCCGATGAAGCTCTTATTTCCTGTTGCCACTATTCCGGTGGTGCAACTGTCATTGCACACCTCGCTGGACCCAGTCCATCACATCCACACAGGCCGCGCCTTGCAAGCACTGCGTGACGAGGATGTTCTCATCATTGGCAGCGGCATGAGCTTTCACAATATGCGGGCCTATGGCAACCCGCAGTACGCACCCATCTCTGACGAGTTTGACGATTGGCTCACCCACGCGGTGCAGGCTGAGCCCCAAGAGCGCGATCAGTTGCTGGCGGAGTGGACACAAGCCCCGCGAGCCCGTGACTGCCATCCGCCCCGTGCGGAAGAACATTTGTTGCCATTGATGACTGTGGCGGGCGCCGCAGGAAATTCTTGGGGTCGAAAAGTGTTTTCCGACCGTGTGATGGAAACCACGCTGTCGGCCTTTGCTTTCAGTGACTGAACACTTGCTGTATCAGGGCCTCACCCTTTAAAAGTGGTTTGACCAAAATCGCATAGGTGTCGGCATCGAAGCTTGCGGTGTCTTCGCCTTGTGGCGACTCCACCGCCGTCCCCTTGGAGCACCAAGTCCCCAGATAGGACCAGTTCAAGACGCGGTGTTTTTGCACCCAGTCGCCAGACTGCTCCACCACATCGATGGCCGTTGCATAAGGCCACACATGCACCTGCAGTTGCTGCAAGGCGGTACGCAACCGTTCGTCATGATTTATGCGAGCCTCTTTGCCCACGCACACGCCATCGCATTGGCGAAGTTGCAAACCGAAGCAGCCGCGTGTGGTGGTTTTTTCCAAGCCCAGTGTGGCTAAACACAATTTGTGCTCCAAAGCCAAGGCCCGCAATTTTTCTTGTGCCGCATGGCGCGAAGAAAACAGGCCAAACAGGCCTTGGGTTTGGCCATGCACCACCTCAGCGCTGCTGACAAGTTCATTGCCAAGCCCTTCAGCACTGTCGCTGAGTCGCCATGAGTGCAAGTGCTTGGTTCGCCTCAGTCGCTGATTGAACAAGGGTTGTCGGGTTTTGATCAGGCGCGACTCTAAAAGCAAAGCGCCCATTTCGCCGGCTGTTGGCAAACACTCGATGCGGCGGGTTTGCGCCAACATACGCGCCTCATCAGGCTGGCGAAAGTGGGACATCACCCTGCTGCGGATGTCCACACTTTTGCCAATGTACAAAGGCAGGCTGCTGTCACCCCAAAAGACATAGACCCCTGGCGCATGGGGCAAATGCGCCGTCAGGTCTTGCTTGGTTCCATTCACAAAGCCTTGATACGGAGATTTCTAAACCTCACCACGCCTTTTTCGTATTGCAAGGCGATGGGGCCCGCTGCGCTCAAGCGGCTGTCACGGGTTTCCACGGTTTTCTCACCATTGAGGTAAACCACCATGCGGTCACCTTTGAAGGTGATGTCGTAGCTGTTCCATTGGCCGCCTGCTTTGGGCATATTCGTGACCTTGGCTACGTCCACAATGGCGCCCGTGCCGAAGCTGGGGTCTGGCCGTTGGTCGTAAATATTCACCTCATAAGCATTGGCCGAAGTGATGTTTTGTAAATCGGTGCAGCGAATGTAGATGCCGCTGTTGGCTGATGAGTCAACCCAGAAATCCACCTTGAGTTGAAAATCTTGGTAGCTTTGGCGGGTCACCAAAAAACCGCTACCCAGATCGGCTAGCAGCAAATTGTCTTGCAGCCGCCAATTGGCGTTACCCACCGGCTTCCATTGGTTCAAGTCGCTGCCATCAAACAGCGTGGTGTAACCAGCATCGGCGGACGACCACTCCAGCGTGCCGATACTGCCGCAAGACGTCAGCAAAGGGATCGCCAAAACCCCTACCCAAAGGGCTGCGCGGGACGATATAGATAGTTTCTTCATAAAAACTCCTTGGAAAGGTTAAAAGCTTAGAGCTAAGGGGTGACTATAATTTGTTCGACCTCATGAGACCATTGAATTTCATCCGTTCTGACATCCAGGCCATGAGCGCATACGTGGTCCAGCCCGCTGCAGGCATGGTCAAGCTCGATGCGATGGAGAACCCCTACACCCTGTCACCAGACTTGCAGTCTGCTTTGGGCCGCAGGCTGGGCGCGGTGGCTCTGAACCGCTACCCCAGCCAACGCACCGAAGACCTTAAGACAGCGCTTGAACACTATATAGACATGCCCGCAGGCTATGCGCTGATGCTGGGCAATGGCTCTGACGAGTTGATTTCCTTGCTTTCCCTGGCCTGCCAAGCACCAGGCGCGGTGGCTTTGGCTCCCGAGCCTGGCTTTGTCATGTATGCCCTCAGCACCCATTTACAGGGATTGACTTATGTACCGGTGAGCCTGACGGCTGACTTCGAGCTGGACGAAGCCGCCATGTCTGCTGCCATCGCCCAGCACCAACCTGCCATCGTTTATTTGGCCTACCCCAACAACCCGTCTGCCAATTTGTGGGATGCGGCGGTGATACGCCGCCTGATTGCCCAAGTCAGCGCTTATGGCGCTTGGGTGGTGTTAGACGAGGCTTACCAGCCTTTTTCGTCTCTGACTTGGTGGGACGAGATTCGCCGCGACCCCGCCACCAATGCTCAAGTGCTGCTGATGCGTACTTTGTCCAAGTTTGGTTTGGCAGGGGTGCGCATTGGCTATATGGTGGGCCGCACCGATGTGATTGCCCAGATCGACAAAATTCGACCGCCCTACAACATCAGCGTGCTCAATGCCGAGTGCGCCTTGTTTGCGCTGGAGCACCAACAGGTTTTCCAAGCGCAGGCGCAAGCCATCTGCTCAGAACGCGAGCGTATCAGCTCGGCTTTGGCGCAACTCCAAGGCGCGAAGGTGTTCCCTAGCCAAGCCAATATGTTGCTGGTGCGCTTTGAGGGAGCCGAGGACATCGCCACCCGCTTATTTGAAGGCTTACGCGAGCGCGGCATTTTGGTCAAGAACGTTTCTAAAATGCATCCCTTGCTGCGCCGCTGTTTACGCCCCTCGGTGGGCACGCCCGAAGAAAACGATCTGTTCCTCGCCGCCTTAACTGAACTTTGGACGCCCTTGGCACCAGCCTCAATTTGAAAGCCACCATGACACCACGCATTGCAGAAGTGAGCCGCGACACCAAAGAAACCCAAATCAAGGTGCGCGTCAACCTCGATGGCACAGGGCAGGCCGACTTGTCCACTGGCATCGGTTTCTTCGACCACATGCTGGACCAAATCGCTCGCCACGGCCTGATCGACTTGTACATCCACGCCAAAGGCGACTTGCACATCGATGGCCACCACACGGTGGAAGACGTGGGCATCACGCTGGGTCAAGCAGTGGCCAAAGCGGTGGGCGACAAAAAAGGCATTCGCCGCTATGGCCACGCTTATGTCCCATTGGACGAAGCCTTGAGTCGCGTGGTGGTGGACTTCTCCGGTCGTCCAGGCCTTGAAATGCATGTGCCTTTCAAGAGCGGCAGCATCGGCAATTTCGACTCTCAACTGGCGTTTGAGTTTTTCCAAGGTTTTGTGAACCACGCTTTTGTCACCTTGCACATCGACAACCTGCGTGGCGAAAACGCCCACCACCAAGCCGAGACCGTGTTCAAGGCTTTTGCCCGTGCGCTGCGATCCGCTTTGGAAATCGACCCGCGCTCCGAGGGCGTGATTCCTTCCACCAAGGGTTCGCTCTAATCTTTTATGCGAACCGTGGCGGTCATCGATTACGGCATGGGAAATTTGCGATCGGTAGCGCAGGCCGTCATGGCCGCGGCCCATGGCTCGGATGTCAAGGTGGTTATCACCGCCAACCCTGAAGAAGTTCACGCCGCCGAACGCGTGGTGTTGCCCGGTCAAGGCGCTATGCGCGACTGCATGCGCGAGTTGCACGACAGCGGCCTCTTGCCTGCAGTGCTCGACGCCGCTGCCAGCAAGCCCCTGTTCGGGGTGTGCGTGGGCATGCAAATGCTGTTGGACCACAGCGCCGAAGGCGAAGACGGCGGCACACCCAGCCTGGGGCTCATCCCCGGTGAGGTGGTCAAGTTTGACTTGGCAGGCCAACACCAAGCCGACGGGAGTCGCTACAAAGTCCCCCAAATGGGCTGGAACCAAGTGGCACAAACCCAGGCCCACCCCCTGTGGCAAGGCATCCCCGATAACAGCTATTTCTACTTTGTTCACAGTTTTTATGCTCGCCCGTTAGATACGCACCACACTGCGGGGGTAACCGATTACGGCCAAAGCTTTACCTCGGTGCTTGCCCGAGGTAATATTTTTGCTACTCAATTTCACCCAGAAAAAAGTGCCGACCTTGGCCTTACCCTCTACCGAAATTTTTTGTCTTGGTCTCCCTGATATGCCTTTCACTGGGCTTTACGCCATTTTTTAACCATGCTCCTCATCCCCGCCATTGACCTCAAAGACGGCCACTGCGTTCGCCTGATCCAAGGCGATATGGACCAATCCACCGTTTTCAGCGAAGACCCCGCCGACATGGCTTTGCAGTGGGTGAACAAAGGCGCACGGCGTTTGCACCTGGTGGACCTGAACGGTGCGTTCGCGGGCAAGCCGCAAAACTTCAGCGCCATCCGCAGCATCTTGAAGGCGGTGGGCGACGATATTCCGGTGCAGCTCGGTGGCGGCATCCGCGACTTGGACACGATTGAAAAATACATCGACGGCGGCATCCGCTACATCATCATTGGCACCGCTGCCGTCAAGAACCCTGGCTTTTTGAAAGACGCTTGCAGCGCGTTTGGCGGCCACATCATCGTCGGACTGGACGCCAAAGACGGCAAGGTGGCGACTGACGGCTGGAGCAAACTCACCGGCCATGAGGTGGTGGACTTGGCCAAAAAGTTCGAGGACTACGGCGTGGAGTCCATCATCTACACCGACATTGGCCGCGACGGCATGCTCAGCGGCATCAACATCGACGCCACCGTCAAGCTGGCGCAAGCGCTGTCCATTCCCGTCATCGCATCGGGCGGCTTGTCGAATATGAAAGACATTGAAGGCCTGTGTGCGGTGGAAGACGAGGGCATTGAAGGGGTGATTTGCGGCCGCGCCATTTACAGCGGCGACCTCGACTTCGAGAAAGCCCAAGCCCGCGCCGACGAGCTGAACGGCTGAGATGCTGGCCAAACGCATCATTCCCTGTCTGGACGTGACGGCCGGACGGGTTGTCAAGGGCATCAACTTTGTGGAACTGCGCGACGCCGGCGACCCGGTGGAAATTGCGGCTCGTTACAACGAGCAAGGCGCGGATGAGCTGACCTTTTTGGACATCACCGCCACCAGCGACGGGCGCGATGTGATTTTGCACATCATCGAAGCTGTGGCCTCGCAGGTGTTCATACCGCTCACCGTGGGTGGTGGCGTGCGCACCGTGGAAGACGTGCGCCGCCTCTTGAACGCCGGTGCTGACAAAACCAGCTTCAACTCGGCGGCCATTGCCAACCCGCAGGTGATCCGCGATGCCTCGGCCAAATACGGCGCGCAGTGCATCGTGGTGGCCATCGACGCCAAGCGCCGCAGTGCGGAAGACGAGCAACGCATCAGCGCAAACGGCAAGCCCATGGGCCCCGGTTGGGACGTGTACAGCCACGGTGGCCGCAAAAACGTCGGGTTGGACGCGGTGGCTTGGGCCACCCAAATGGCCGAACACGGCGCGGGCGAAATATTACTCACCAGCATGGACCGCGACGGCACCAAAAGCGGCTTTGACTTGGCGCTGACCCGCGCAGTCAGCGACGCTGTGCCTGTGCCGGTGATCGCCTCGGGCGGCGTGGGCAACCTCGACCACTTGGCTGACGGCATCCAAACAGGCGGTGCCGACGCGGTGCTGGCCGCCAGCATTTTTCACTATGGCGAATACACCGTGCAGCAGGCCAAGCAAAGGATGCGGGAGCGGGGGATACCTGTGAGGTTGTGATCCCAACACTTCTTTCTCAGCCCTTAACATCTCCCCTTATGAATTGGCTAGACACAATCAAATGGGATGCCCAAGGCTTGGTGCCGGTCATCGCGCAAGAGCAGGGCAGCAAAGACGTGCTGATGTTCGCGTGGATGAACCGCGAGGCCCTGCAAAAAACCGCTGAACTGGGCCGTGCGGTGTATTTCAGCCGTTCACGGGGCAAGCTGTGGTTCAAGGGCGAAGAGTCTGGTCATGTGCAGCAGGTGCATGACATTCGCTTAGATTGCGACAACGACGTGATTTTGCTCAGCGTCACCCAAACCGGCCACGACCCCAGCATTGCCTGCCACACGGGGCGACACAGCTGCTTTTACCAACGCTGGCAAGCCAGCCCCGACGGCGGCCAGTGGCTGAGCGTCGAGCCAGTTTTGCAAGACCCTGCCACCATTTACAAGGCCAAATCATGAGTACTGACGACACCTTGGCCCGCTTAGCCGCCGTGATTGAAAGCCGCAAAGCGGCCAACGGCGGTAACCCCGACACCAGCTATGTGGCGCGATTGCTGCACAAAGGCCCCGACGCGTTTTTGAAGAAAATTGGTGAAGAGGCCACCGAGGTGGTGATGGCCGCTAAGGACCTTGACCATGGTGGCGACCCGCACAAGTTGGTGGGCGAGATGGCCGACCTGTGGTTCCACAGCTTGGTGGCGCTGGCGCACTACAACTTAAGCCCCGAGGACGTGTTGCAAGAGCTCTCGCGTCGCGAGGGTTTGAGCGGCTTGGAAGAAAAAGCCTTGCGCAAAGCGCAGGCCCGTGATGCCGGCGAAGATTAAACTTGACCATTTAGCCTGTCATCGCGAGTAGCGAAGCGACGTGGCGACCTATCCAAAACCCACCATGCACACCGACCCCAACTGCATTTTTTGCAAAATCGTTGCCGGCCAGATTCCGAGCAAAAAAGTCTATGAAGACGAAGAGGTTTTTGCCTTCCACGACATCAACCCGTGGGCGCCTGTCCATTTTTTGATCATCCCCAAGCTGCACATCCCGTCCATGGCGCAGGTCGGCCCCGAGCACCAAGCGCTGTTGGGGCGCATGTTGTTGCTCGCCCCCAAACTGGCCTTGCAAGAGGGCGTGAACCCCTACCCCGAGGGTGGGTTTAGGCTGGTTACCAACACCGGCACCGAGGGCGGACAAGAGGTTCACCATCTGCATTGGCATGTCATGGGCGGTCCCCGCCCGTGGTTACGCGGCTAAGACTAGAATTCCTCACTTCATTCAGGAGCATCCCATGGGATCATTTTCAATTTGGCACTGGTTAATCGTGCTTTTAATCATCGTTTTGGTGTTTGGCACCAAAAAACTCAAAAACATTGGCGCTGACTTAGGCGGTGCTGTCAAGGGTTTCAAGGACGGCGTGAAAGACGGTTCTGCTGCGCCTGAAGACCCAGCCAGCGCTCCGGCCCAGCAAGTGGCTGCCAATGCCAACCCCAACGCAGACAAAGCGCCCATCGACGTCGAAGCCAAGCAAAAGCCTTAAGCGATGTTTGACCTGGAAATCTCCAAGCTGGCCCTTATCGGTGCTGTGGCACTGGTGGTGATCGGTCCTGAGAAGATGCCCAGGGTGGCCAGAACCATAGGCACCTTGCTTGGCAAGGCGCAGCGCTATGTGTCAGATGTCAAAGCGGAAGTGAACCGTTCGATGGACATGGAAGACCTCAAGAAAATGAAGGAAACCATGGACAGCGCCATGACCGATGTGCAAAAAAGTGTGCTCAACGCCACCACCAAGCTCAACGAAGGCGTGGCCAGTTTGGACATGGATGGGCAGGCGGAAAACGGCTACCAGCCGATCATTCCTTACCAATGGACGCCGCCGCCGCCCAGTTACCAACACCCCGGCAAGAACTGGCGCGTCAAGCGCTCGGCCACGCCGCAGTGGTTCAAATCGCGACAAGGTGTGCGCACCCGCGCCTTATCCGGTGCAGCCAGGGTGGCACGATTTCGCCCGCCCTCTGGCATGGGCAATAACTAGACCTTTATGGCTGAATCCTCCACCAAAGACACCGACCAACTTTCGGGCACAGAACAACCCTTTGTGCAGCACCTCAAGGAGTTGCGCGATCGTTTGGTCAAAGCGACGATTGCCGTCGCGTTGGTCTGTATTGTTTTGAGCCTTTACCCAGGCCCAGCCCAGCTCTACGATTTTTTGGCAGCCCCCTTGGTGGCGCAGTTGCCTGAAGGCACCCGATTGATCGCCACCTCGGTGATTTCGCCTTTCATTGTGCCTTTGAAAATCATGCTGATGACAGCGTTTTTGATCGCCTTGCCCGTGGTGCTTTACCAAGGCTGGGCCTTCGTAGCCCCAGGCTTGTACACCCACGAAAAGAAACTGGTTTTACCTTTGGTATTTTCCAGTACCTTGCTGTTTTTCATTGGTGTGGCGTTTTGTTACTTTTTCGTCTTTGGCCAAGTCTTTAAGTTCATCCAAAGCTTTGCGCCCAAAAGCATCACCGCAGCGCCTGATATCGAGGCTTACTTAAGCTTTGTGCTGACCATGTTTGTGGCCTTTGGCTTGGCGTTTGAAGTGCCCATTGTGGTCATTGTGCTGGCCCGTATGAAAGTGGTGAGTATTGAAAAACTCAAAGCCTTTCGCTCCTATTTCATTGTGCTCGCTTTCATCATTGCAGCGGTGGTCACCCCGCCCGATGTGGTCTCCCAGCTTGCTTTGGCGATTCCCATGTGCATTCTGTATGAGATAGGCATTTGGGCAGCCCAAATTTTCATACGACATACACAAGCCCCCGATGAGTCAAAAGGGACTGATTCAAACTCATCATGAAGCGTCTGTGGCTATTGTTTGCACAAACGGTCACCGTCTTGGTAGCCGTGTGGTTTGTGCTGATTACCCTCAAACCCGAGTGGGTCCAAAGGCCCAGTTGGAACACAGATCTGCAAATCTTTGAGGTCGCTCCTGGCGCCATTTCGCCCACATCTAGCGCTGGCAGTTTGAGTTTCGCCGCAAAGAAAGCTTCCCCAGCGGTGGTCAGCATCAACACATCGCAAAAAGCCGCACTCGAAAAAAACAAAGACCCATGGTTTCGCTATTTTTTTGGCGATCAAGATGATTCGGCCCAAACCGGCTTGGGCAGCGGCGTCATTGTCAGCCCGCAGGGATACATCCTCACCAATAACCACGTGGTGGAAGCAGCAGATGAAATTTTGGTAATGCTCAACGATGGCCGCCAAACGCAAGCCAAGGTCATTGGCACCGATCCCGAAACCGACTTGGCCGTGCTCAAAGTCAACTTGGATAAATTGCCTGTGATGGTGATGAACAATTCCGAGCAAGTCCAAGTCGGCGACATCGTTTTGGCCATCGGAAACCCCTTTGGCGTGGGACAAACCGTGACCAGTGGCATCATCTCTGCACTGGGGCGCAACCAACTGGGCATCAACACCTTTGAGAACTTTATTCAAACTGATGCGGCCATCAACCCTGGCAACTCTGGCGGCGCCTTGGTGGATGTGCAAGGCAATTTATTGGGCATCAACACCGCCATTTATTCCAAATCGGGGGGCAGCATGGGGATTGGTTTTGCCATTCCAGTGAGCATTGCCAAGCAAGTGCTTGAAGGGATCGTCAAGGACGGCTTGGTCACCCGCGGCTGGATCGGTGTCGAGCCCACAGAACTCACCCCAGAGTTGGCTCAAACGTTTAACGTTAACCGTCAAGAAGGCGTCATCATCACCGGCGTTTTGCAGACTGGCCCAGCGTTCAAGGCGGGGGTTCGTCCTGGCGATATGTTGCTGGCTGTGAATGACCACAAAGTTCAAAATGTGGCGGAACTTTTGGCGCAAGTTTCTTTGCTCAAACCCGGCGTTGATGCCCAACTGAAAATTTTGCGCAAAGAACAAGAGCAGTTGCTGTCGGTCACGCCCTTGCAGCGCCCCAAAGTTCGGGCTGAGCGGCGCTGACATGGTTGAGCGCACCGCATTGCTGGCGCTAACTGATGGTTTGCTGCAACCCGAGCGCTTCAAAGACTATTGTCCCAATGGCTTGCAGGTGGAAGGGCGTCCTCACATTCAATCGGTGGCTTCAGGTGTCACGGCCAGTTTGGCATTTATCCAATCTGCCATTGATGCCGGTGCCGACACTTTGCTGGTTCACCACGGTTTGTTTTGGCGTAACCAAACGGGCGCTGTGACGGGGTGGCTTAAAACACGCTTAGCTTTGTTGCTGCAGCACGATATCAATTTGCTGGCCTATCACCTGCCTCTGGACGCCCATCCCGCCCTTGGCAACAACGCGCAACTGGCCGCGCATTTGGGCTTTCGGGTTGACAGCACGTTCGGTGAGCAAGGCTTGGGTTTTGTGGGGCAAGCGCCAATCGCTTTTGAAAACGGCCAAGCCTTGGCGCAGCTTTTGCAAAGCCGTTTGGGCAAGCAACCCGTGTCTGTGGTGCCTGACGCCCAAAGGCCTGTTCGGCGCATGGCTTGGTGTACGGGCGGCGCACAAAACTTGTTTGAAGAGGCCATCGCCCAAGGCGTCGATGCTTTCATCACTGGTGAAATCTCCGAACCCCAAGCGCATTTGGCGCATGAAACAGGGGTGAGTTTTTTTGCTTGTGGTCACCACGCTACCGAGCGCTACGGCGCTCCTGCACTGGGTGCTCATCTGGCGGAACAACTCGGCGTCATGCATGTGTTTATCGACATCGACAACCCCGCTTGACGGTTGAATGAGCACCTTGCAATCTTCCGCTTTGCCCGTGGCTATCACCATGGGAGACCCCGCAGGGATTGGCCCAGAAATCATCCTGAAAGCCTTTGCGCAGGCGCCTGAGTTGACCCAAGGGTGTTGCGTTTTCGGCGACCTGCCAACGTTGCAAAAACAACTCAGCTTGCTAGCCCCTTTGTTGCCTAGGCATCTGGAGTGTTTGCCCATCACAGATGTGACTCAAGTGGGGCAAAGCTTGGATCACCAGATACCAGTGATTCAGTGTGGTGAGTCAGCACAGATTGCCATGGGCCAAGTCAGCGCGCAAGCAGGGGCGATGGCTGCAGAGGCCATCCGTTCGGCGACATCCGCAGCCCTGAATGGAAAAGTCGCCGCCGTGGTCACTGCACCTGTCAACAAAAAGGCCTTGCAACTCAGCGGGGTGGAATTCCCAGGACACACCGAGATGTTGCAGTCTCTGGCCGCGCAACACTTGGGCTTGCCCATCAGCGGTTTGCCGGTTCGCATGATGTTGTCTTGCCCAGGGTTGAGGGTGGTTTTGGTCAGCATCCATGTGCCCTTGCGCGAAGCCATTGGCTTGGTCAACCTTGACAATCTTCTTGAAACTTTCCAAGTCACGCATGACAGCTGGCGGTATATCCATGGAACTGTTACTCGCATGACTGTCGCAGGGCTTAACCCCCATGCAGGAGAAGAGGGACTGTTTGGGGATGAAGAGATTCGTTTTATTGCCCCAGCCGTTGAAAAAGCCCAAGCGCTGGGCATGCATATCAGTGGCCCTTACCCGCCAGACACCGTGTTCATGCAAGCGCACAGTGCGCAGGGACAAAAAGACACGGATGTGGTTGTCGCCATGTACCACGACCAAGGTTTGATACCTGTCAAATACTTGGGGCTGGACAACGGCGTGAACCATACCTTGGGCCTGCCTTTTGTGAGAACCAGCCCCGATCACGGAACTGCGTTTGATATTGCGGGCCAAGGAGTAGCTAACGCAAGCAGTTTGTTGGCAGCAATCAAAGTAGCCAAAGGTCAGTGTTTGTGATTGATACGGCAGTTCATACCTGCGCTGGTTTTGCTTGACCATCAGAAAAATAGCAAAAGCCAAAATAAGAAAGTTAATGGTGATGGTGATGAAGTTGCCGTAAGACAAAACCGGTACGCCCGCCTTGCGCCCCGCCAATGATGACTCCTATCGCCAAATCCATCACATTCCCTTTGATGGCGAATTCCTTGAATTCTTTGAACATTGAACAGTCCTTAAGTTAACTATTAATAGTTTAATTAATTAATTTTTTGAAAATTAATTCAAACAAAAACCATGTATTTGTAGGGATGGCTCGACATGGCGGGCTCGGTTAGAATTAAAGGCTTTACAAAGTTTGCATCCCAATTTAGAGGTCTTTCATGAGTGAAACCACTGTGGACACCAGCAAGCGGACGTGGCTAATTGCTTCGAGTTGTGCTGGTGCAGTTGGCGGCGTTGCTGTCGCGATTCCGTTTGTCAGTAACTTCAGCCCCTCCGAGCGAGCCAAGGCGGCAGGTGCTTCTGTTGAGGTAGATATCGCCAGTATCAAGCCCGGAGAAAAATTAACGGTCGAGTGGCGCGGAAAACCGGTTTGGATCGTTCGCCGCACACCTGAGCAACTCGAAGCTTTGAAAAAAGTGGAGTCACAACTGGCTGACCCAGAGTCCCAGCGTAAGCCCTCTGAGCTCACCCCTGAATACGCCAGAAACCAGGCCAGATCTATCAAGCCAGAGTTTTTTGTCGGCGTGGGTATTTGCTCCCATTTGGGATGCTCGCCCAGCGATAAATTCCAAATGGGTCCTCAGCCATCTTTACCAGACGATTGGCAGGGCGGATTTTTTTGTCCCTGCCATGGTTCGACTTTTGACATGGCTGGACGCGTCTACAAAAACAAGCCAGCCCCAGACAATTTGGAAGTTCCTCCCCATATGTACCTTTCAGACACTCGTTTGCTGATTGGTGAAGACACGAAGGCTTAAGAAGACCATGGCTGAATTCAAAGAAACCTCGCCTGATGCGCCCTTGTCTGAAAAGACTTTGACATGGATTGACAATCGCTTCCCTTTGTCCAAGCTGTACAAAGAGCATTTAAGCGAGTACTACGCCCCCAAAAATTTCAACTTTTTCTACTTCTTTGGTGCTTTGTCCTTATTAGTGCTGGTGATTCAAATTGTCACCGGTATTTTCTTAGTGATGCATTACAAGCCTGACGCTGCCTTGGCTTTTGCTTCCGTGGAATACATCATGCGCGATGTTCCATATGGATGGCTGATTCGCTATATGCACTCTACTGGCGCATCTGCATTTTTTGTGGTGGTTTATTTGCATATGTTCCGTGGCCTGATTTACGGTTCATTCAGAAAGCCACGTGAACTGGTTTGGTTGTTTGGTTGCGCTATCTTTTTGGCCTTGATGGCTGAAGCCTTCATGGGCTATTTGCTGCCTTGGGGACAAATGTCTTACTGGGGTGCGCAAGTGATTGTGAATTTGTTCTCAGCTATTCCCTTCATCGGACCCGATTTGGCTTTGCTGATTCGTGGTGACTATGTGGTGGGTGACGCCACCTTGAACCGATTCTTTGCTTTCCATGTGATTGCTGTGCCCTTGGTCCTTTTGGGCTTGGTGGTCGCACACATCATTGCTTTGCATGAAGTGGGCTCTAACAACCCCGATGGCGTAGAAATCAAAGCCCACAAAGATGAAAACGGCAGACCCTTAGATGGCATTCCTTTTCACCCCTACTACACCGTTCACGACATCCTCGGTGTGACTGGCTTTTTGTTGGTGTTTTGCGCGATCATCTTTTTCGCCCCTGAATTAGGCGGCTACTTTTTGGAATACAACAACTTTATTCCGGCGGATCCGCTAAAAACCCCTGCCCACATTGCCCCTGTTTGGTATTTCACGCCCTATTACTCCATGTTGCGTGCCATCACAAGCGAAATGATTTACGCACTTATCGTTTGCGTGCTGGCGGCCGCATACTTAGGCGCAACCAAAGCCAAAATCAGCACTCTCCTCAAAGGTGGGGTGGTGGGTGCTGCGGTTGTTGCAGTAGCCCTGTTGCTGGCGATTGATGCAAAATTTTGGGGTGTGGTGGTCATGGGTGGCTCGGTAGTCATACTGTTTTTCTTGCCTTGGCTAGATAAATGCGAGGTCAAGTCCATCCGCTTCCGTCCCGATTGGCATGTTTATTTGTATGCCGTTTTCGTTATCAATTTCTTTGTTCTGGGCTATCTTGGCATTCAGCCTCCCTCATACATTGGTGAACGGGTGTCTCAAGTCGGCACCTTGTTTTATTTCGGTTTCTTTTTGTTGATGCCTTGGTGGAGTACTTTGGGTCAGACCAAACCGGTTCCCGATCGTGTGAACTTTGTGGCGCACTGACAGAACCTGGAGCAATCAGTCATGAAAAAATTTTTAATCAGTCTTAGTTTGGTCTTGGCAGTGGCAATGCCAGCTTTTGCCGCCACCGATATGATTCCTTTGGACAAAGCGCCCAACAAGCTCAACGATTTAAGTGCCCTGCAAAATGGCGCAAAAATATTTGTTAATTACTGCTTGAATTGCCATGCTGCGGCCTATATGCGGTTTAACCGCCTCAAAGACATTGGCTTGACCGATAAGCAAATCAAGGACAACTTGCTGTTCACCACCGACAAAGTCGGTGACACCATGAAGATCAGCATGGACGCCAAGCAGGGCAAAGATTGGTTCGGTGGCAATCCACCTGACTTGACCGTCATCGCCCGATCGCGCTCTGGTCCTAGCGGAACAGGTGCAGACTACATCTACACCTATTTGCGCACCTACTACCGGGATGACACCAAAGCCACGGGCTGGAACAATTTGGCTTTTCCTAATGTGGGAATGCCCCATGTGCTTTGGGAGTTGCAAGGTCAACGTCGCCCCATTTATGAGGCAGTTGAGCAGCATGGTCACACCATCCAAGTGGTTAAGGGTTGGGAGCAAACCACGCCGGGAAAAATGACAGCTGTTGAATACGATACAGCAGTAGCTGATTTGGTCAACTACCTGCAATGGATGTCAGAGCCAGCGCAAAATACCCGAGTACAAATTGGCGTATGGGTCATGCTATTTTTGTTGATCTTCATGGTCATTGCTTGGCGTTTGAATGCGTCATACTGGAAAGACATTCGCTGATTTAAGTTGTGTTTTCTGCCCGCCTTGTGCGGGTTCTTACAATGGGTCTTGGCTAGCCCATTAACCTTTAGCCTTTTAGGAGCCAATCTCATGATGGTTTTGTATTCTGGGACAGTTTGTCCTTTTTCTCACAGATGTAGATTCGTGCTCTTTGAAAAGGGCATGGACTTTGAAATCCGTGATGTTGATCTCTACAACAAACCAGAAGATATCAATGTCATGAATCCCTATGGGCAAGTGCCTATCTTGGTTGAACGTGATTTGATTTTGTATGAATCGAACATCATCAACGAATACATTGACGAGCGTTTTCCTCATCCTCAGTTGATGCCCGGCGACCCTGTCGACCGCGCCCGTGTGCGCTTGTTTCTTTTGAATTTTGAAAAAGAACTGTTTACACATGTGATGACGATTGAGTCGCGCAGTCAAAAGGCCAATGAGAAAGCGCTTGAAAAAGCTCGATCACACATTCGCGATCGTTTGACACAACTCGCTCCTGTCTTCTTGAAGAATAAATTCATGTTGGGCGACAACTTCTCTATGCTCGATGTGGCCATTGCACCTTTGCTGTGGCGCTTAGACCATTACGGCATCGAGTTGTCCAAAAATGCTGCCCCTTTGCTGAAATACGCTGAGCGTATTTTTTCCAGGCCAGCTTATATTGAAGCATTAACGCCTTCAGAGAAAGTGATGCGTAAATAAGCTGCTGACATGATCAACATTGCGCAGTCATCTTCCACACGGCCATATTTGGTACGTGCTTTGCATGAGTGGTGTACCGATAACGGTTTTACGCCCTACATCGCTGTTTTGGTAGATGACACAGTGCAGGTGCCAAGAGAATATGTCAACAACGGTGAGATTGTTCTCAACATCAGTTTTGACGCCACCAGCAATTTGCAACTGGGAAACGAGTTTGTGGTTTTCAAAGCCCGATTCGGCGGTGTGGCAAGAGAAATCAGTGTCCCGATAGCCAGGGTGATTGCCATTTATGCACGTGAAAATGGCCAAGGTATGGCTTTCCCTGCTCCGAGTGCGTCCAGCGGTGAGGCTGAAGATGTTGTGCCCAAAACAGTAGTCTCTGCGATCAAACCTGTTATGGGTTTAAGCACGGCAAGCTCACACCAAACGCAAGACACAGACGACTCCCCTGATCCCCCCAAGCCGCCGCATCCCAACCCTGGCAGCAGACCGCAACTTAAACGCATCAAATAATTTTGCTAGGGTGTTGTGGTTAGAATATATGCAGTGCCGATTTAGCTCAGTTGGTAGAGCAACCGCCTTGTAAGCGGTAGGTCATCAGTTCGAATCCGATAATCGGCACCACTTTAAAAGCCAGCACCTTCCAAAGAGGTCTGGTTTTTTTCTTTTTAAGCTTTGAAGAGCTAATAAATACTGGGTTCTTTGTCTTTGAGTGTCCAATTAATTCTAGCAACAGCTTGAATCAAATGGGGGGGGCTTTGGGGGGTAGTTGGGATAGAGTGAGCCTCTCAATTTTTGGTAAAAAGTTAAAAGGTTAATCGCATGAAAAAACCGCTTTGGATCTTTATATTTTCTGTCTTGTGTTCATTCACACAAGTTCATGCTGCACCCTATCCCCTTGGCAGCATGAGCTGTGATGACATCGGCGCTTTTGCGAGCCTAGCCATGCAGTGGCGTGAAGATGGCGTTCGGTACAAAGAAGCCAAAACACGGTTGGATGCGCTCAGGCCTGATGAATCGGTTGAGAAAAAGAATATGCGCGTGGTCATGCAACTGGTTTATGGAAACTACGGTGACAGCTGGACTGTGGAAAGTGCTGGTTCAACCATGAAAATAGATTGTGAAAGCGGCCGCTAAAACACTCAACAGCGCAGGTAGGCTCTAGGTTTAGTTTTGAGGGAGGCCTTGTTTCCCCGCTAACACCGCTTCTCCACCCAAAGCCTCTTTAATTCGCAAGCCCTCATTCCCGACAATCCGCCTAAAATTATCTTCCGATAAAAATAAGCGTTAAGACTGGGGCTTATTTTTTTTGAATAAGCCTTGTGTTTGTTCATCAATAAGTTCATATGCGCCAAAATAAACATTGGATTCTGGGTTTTCTAAACAGTATTTGTCCATCCACAAATAAACTTGCTGAAACGAAATACCTTCTTTAAAGTTCCAAAATGGAATCTGCCTTCCTGCGCTTAAACCATCTAACAAACCTATTAAGTGGCTTTCAACTTCTTTTGATCCCTTACCCTTTCTTCCCTCTGTCCATCTAATGCAATACACATCAGAAACAACCATGACTGGTTCGGCTTTACTCATTTCCGAAAAAACGATTGAAAAAATTAAAAGAAATAAAGATAAGATTTTTTTCATTTTTTGTTCCTTTCCTGCATTAGTTCACCAACGCCATACATTGCGGAGGAAAGTGGATTTGTACGGCAATACTTATCCATCCAAAGGAAAATCTGTTCATTTGTTGAATCAAAACTAAACTCGGCAGTGCGTTGGCCTACAGTCGTAGATGAGGCAATAGAAAAACCCATATTTACACCACTCAAAAATCCAATTAACCACGCCCTATTTTCAAGTTCACGCGCATGGGTTTCTGGTTTCACCCACATCGTACAGTCTGGGTCTCCACGAACCCACTCAGCGCAAGCAGATTGACACAACAAACAAAGAAAAAGGAAAGTAAGTTTTGTTTTCATTGGTAATTTCGAGAAGTAACGACTCCAAATCTTTGCAAGCAGTTTAGCTGGAGCATGCGCTACAAACCTAAAGTCATCTATCAATACCCCTAATCAGGGCTATCCCCTCTTCGGTGACAAAATAGGTCGATGAATACATCCAAAGTCACCCAAATTAAAAAAACATCTGCCCTTTACTATGTGGCGGGTATCGTCATTTTCTCCGCTATTGCTGGCATCGTTGCATTGATTCTGGAAATCGTAAAACAAAACAGTTGATGTAATGCATTGAATTATTTCTTGTTAGCTGGACTGCCTCTTGGCTTGTCAACAGCTTTTTCAAGATCTTCGGAAGAAGCATTTTTTTTCAGTTTGTAAATAGTTTCAATAGAAGAACTGATGGCGGGCGTATTGGAGGTACCCAGCCAGACGGCTTGGTTCATCAGAATAAATTCAATTTGATCAAGAGGGCAAGACTTACCGTACTTATTAAGCCACTCTTTTGCGCGCTCTTCTCGCAGCTGCGCGTCATTCGTGGTGTACGCCAAGGCTTTAAAGTCTGAGGCTGAGCAGACCAAAGCGGGTGGGGCATTTTTATTTTGCGCTGAAGAATAATTCAGCGTGAATATAACGAACAGCAAAAAAAAGCAGACCAAAAATGGTTTGAGAGAACGGCTAAATTGAAACTGTATAGGCATAAACCTTATTCTATAGAGCAGAAATGTTTTGTATGGGAAAAATAAAAAGCATCTGAATTAATTAATCCACAACAAACTGAGAAGCATTTTTACCTTTAAATGGGGCATAAAAGGCTTTGATGCGTGTCATGTCTGCTTCTAAGTCGCCCGTTGGTAAAAATGCTGGGCCAAGTCCAGATGTCTTGCTGCCAAAGTCTAAAAATCCCAATACGATGGGCACCTGCGCTTGCAGTGCGATGTAATAAAAACCAGTCTTCCACTGACGCGATTGAGAGCGCGTACCTTCGGGGGGCACTACCAAATGCAATTCGCCATCTGTATCACGCAAGGTTTGAGCCGAAGCGGACACCATATTGGTGGACTGAGAGCGGTCCACAGCAATACCACCCAACCAGCGCATCAGACCCTGAAAGGGAAAGCGAAAGATTTGGATTTTTCCCATCCAATGGATATTCAAATCAAGCGCAAAAGCCACCATCAAGGTGTAGGGTAAGTCCCAGTTGCTGGTGTGAGGTGCTGCAATCACCACACTTTTGGGCATGTTTGCAGGCATTTGACCTACCAATGTCCAGCCTGCCATGCGTAAAACCAAGATGGAAAACCTTTTGAGCAAAGGGCTAAGGATGGGCGTGGTAAAAATCGTCAAACGCATACAACTGCTTGAAAAAATAATCTCCTAACCTTACCACCAGTCGCATGGGAAAAAACGCTCACAAAATCCATCATTGTCGAACTGCAATAGCACTGATGGGGCTTTGGATGGTCAGTGTGTCTTTTGCCCAAGGTCTGCCCATCAACGCATCGCAATTAGATATGCAGATGACGGGGAAGATTTGGGAGTTCATCAAAAAAGAAACCCAGGCTCCTGCTGATTTACCGTTGCCCCCCATCATGCTTGATGAAAACATCCCTAAAGAAGCAAGGATGGTGTTTCAATTTCCAAGCGAAGATGCGCCGCAAAACACCATGCAGATCTCGATTGGCACAAACGGTACCCGATTGTGGAAACAGGACATGTTTTTGTGGGCCTTAGGGCATGAACTGACCCATTACGCGCTTTTGATGCAAGAAAATCAATGGGAGCAAAAGGTGGTGTATGTCAACAATATTCGCCACCATTGCAATATGGAGTTCATGCAAATTACCCGCGACATTGTGGAAATTATTTGGGAGAAGTACCAAAATGTTGTTGGGCGAATGCGCATGTACAGCGAGGTCTATAAAAGCTGTGCGCGTCAACCTCTTCAGTGACAAAGTTACTTGGGTTTGACACAGACCGCTTGTTTGCCAGGCACACAAGTACCCGCACAAATGGCTTGCCCAATGTAATTTAAGGCCGTGCGCCCATTCGGCTGGTTGGAGCAAACCACAGCACCGTTGGTCATATTCATGCATTGACCCACACCACAAAAAACCTCCCCGCTGGGTCTTTGACCTATGCCGCCTTGGTCAGGAGCACACCACACAGCGCCGTCATTGTCCTTTTTGCAATGGTTGTCCTCATCGGCCCAGCTCGAAGAGAGAAAAATGGACAAAAACAAGCCAAAAAATAAGTGAACAAAAAAAGAGGACATACAGACTTTCATTCAGCGTGACATCACTTTGACACGGATTTTTTCAATCGGAAAATTGTGGGAGCGCAAATGGGCCGTCAAAGCAGGAACGAGTTGCCGCAATTTAGCGCCAGCCGCATTGTGTGGAACAAGTAGGCACCAACCCTGTGCATCCAAAGGACCAGCTTTCACAAGACCCGCTAAACCCAAGGGCAAAAGGGCTTGGACACAAGCCAGACAGGCTTGGGCCTGTTGATTGATCTTCATCAGCGAGGACAAGGTGGCAGACTGCGCCATGGCCGATTGCACAGGCGTGGCCGAACGAGATTTAGAGGTATTTGCAGCTGACATCACCCAATTATGTAGCGCGTGGCTCAGAGGTTAAAATTAAACCTTATTCATAAGGAATGTACGCATATGTACCGCTGGCATGGCATTTAATCTTTTGACCCAGATATTTGGCAGTCGCAATGAGCGACTCCTTAAGCAATTTCGCAAAACCCTAGAACGTATCAATGG
>CAMDIP010000005.1 GCA_945899335.1 Bordetella parapertussis | reverse complement strand
ATTGACTATGTGGTGGTGCATGAACTCAGCCATTTGCGTGTCATGAACCACAGCCCACAGTTTTGGGAGACAGTGGGTTCGCTGGTACCCGATTACCAGCAGCGTCGCCATGCGCTCAATGAGGAAGTGCTGCCAAAGTGGGCTTGAAGCGAACCACTTCGCCCGCAACACGCTCTAACTCACCTCTGTACCATAGCCAATGTAAATGGGCGAGTGACTCGCCCAGCGCGAAGGTGGTTTGGTGACCGTCTAGCTCACGCTTAAACAACACCGCCATGGCCTCGACAGCATTGATGGCATTCTGGGCGCAAGCCTCGCGCAACTCTTGCAGTCTTTCGTCGTGGTGACGTGCCAGTTGTGCAACACGTATATGCAGTCCACGGAAAGGTTTGCCATGCGAGGGCAGGCACAAGCAGTCGGCAGGCAGTGTGTCAAATTTTTTCAGTGAGTCCAGAAACAATTGCAGCGGGTTCGACATTGGCTCAGAGTCGTACACACTGATATTGGTAGAGATGCGCGGCAACACCATATCGCCACTGATCAGCACATTCAAAGACTCGCAGTAAAGTGCAATATGTTCTGGCGCATGACCATAGCCACTGATGCAACGCCAACGCTTGCCTCCAATCGTGACTGACAAGCCGTCATGCAAGCGTACAAAATGCTTGGGCAGGGCGGGCACCATGTGCATAAACTGGAAATTACGTTTCGTGACAGCGCTCAACACCTTGGTATCTGTGACCCCATGCGAATGTAAAAACATCACGGCTTGTTCGCCTTGCTGCGGATTGGAAGGGTGAATCAAAGTGTGGGCAGTATGAAAGTCGGTGGCACTGATCCACAACGGCACTTTCCAATAATCACACAACCAATGGGCAAGTCCCAAGTGATCGGGGTGCAAATGCGTGACAAACACACGCAGCACCGGTAAGCCTTCTAGGCTGTGGTCAAAAATCTGTTGCCATTGCTCCCTTGCACTGTCTTGGTCGAGGCAACAGTCCACAATCGCCCAGCCCTCACGCCCTTCGTAGGTATCGCGCAGCAACCACAAATTGATATGGTCTAGTGCAAAGGGCAAGAACATGCGCAGCCAGTAAACGCCAGGAGCGACCTCGGTCACGGCGCCAGGCTGGGGCAAATGTTCCCCCAAAGGGTAGTCAAGTTCTTTTTCGTCAGCGTTCATATTGTAGGGATTTTGCTTCATAATTGACGTTTACGTAAACGTAAACTGTCTACATGGCGACCCTCTACACCATCCGCGAATTGGCCAAAGAGTTTGATTTAACAACTCGAGCCATTCGTTTTTACGAAGACATGGGCTTGCTGCGCCCTGAGCGCCATGGCCCTGGGGGGCGCAACCGCATGTACAGCGCTCGCGAAAGAGCAAGACTGCGCCTTACATTGCGGGCCAAGCGCTTGGGCTTGTCATTGACGCAGGCCAAAGACATCATTGACATGTACGACAGTCCCAGAGACACAGCGCCCCAATTAGAAAAATTTGTTGAAGTTTTGGCCAGTCATCGACAACAATTGGAGTCGCAGTTAGAAGAAATTCAGGCCAATCTGGATGAAGTCAAACAACACGAACGCGAAGCCAAGACATTGCTGAACAAACACAATGCCAAAAGCAAACGCACCCCCCAAATTGCTATTACCGAATGAACACCCCTGCCTATGTCTGACACCCTGAACAGTCTTTTTGCCAACAACCGCGACTGGGCAGACCGCATGTCCAAAGAGCGGCCTGGCTTTTTTCAAAAACTGGCCCAACAGCAGTCGCCCAAATACCTGTGGATTGGCTGCTCTGACAGCCGAGTACCCGCCAACGAAATCATCGGCCTCGACCCTGGCGAGGTGTTCGTGCACCGCAATGTGGCCAATGTGGTGGTGCCCTCCGACTTGAATGCCTTGTCGGTGATTCAATTTGCAGTGGAGCATTTGCGGGTCGAGCACATCATGGTGGTGGGTCATTACGGTTGCGGCGGCGTGATTGCTGCCGCCAGAGGCACACGCATTGGCTTGGTTGATAACTGGTTGCGCCATGTGCAAGATGTGCGTTTGCGCCATCGTCAGCGCCTGAACCATTTACCGCAAGCCGAGCTTGAAGATGTGTTGTGTGAAATGAATGTCCTAGAGCAAGTCGGCAACGTGGCTTTGTCGAATGTGATGCAAGATGCTTGGGCACGCGGACAAAAAATACAAGTGCATGGTTTGATTTACGGATTGAGCGATGGTTTGCTCAAAGACCTGCATGTCAGCATGAGCCACTCAGCAGAAGTGGTCGATGTGTTTCGCAACGCTTTTAAGCGCTACCCTCGACAAATCGCCGGATAAACCACACCCATGAATGCGCAGCGACTCGACTCCGCCTTGGCCTATGACATCGCGCAAGCCATGATGGACGGTTTCAACCGCCATTACAACCTGTTTCGTACCGAGTCGGCCAAAGCCAAGCACCGCTATGAAACCCAAGATTGGCACGGACAACAACGCGCTCAACGTGAACGCATCGAGTTTTACGACCTGCGGGTGAAAGAGTGCTCTGGTCGCCTAGAGACGGAATACAAAGCAGGCGAGCAGGCCAGTGAAGTGTGGCAGCAGGTGAAACTGCATTACATCGGTTTGTTGGTGGACCACTTTCAGCCTGAACTGGCAGAAACATTTTTCAATTCGGTGACCACCAAAATATTGGACCGCAGTTATTTTCAAAACGACTTTATTTTTGTGCGCCCTGCGGTCAGTACCGAATACATTGAAAACTCTGAACCCGACGCCAAACCCACCTACAAAGCGTGGTACCCCAGTGAAGACGATCTGCATGAAGTCATTCTTCGCATGATTCGCGACTTTGACCTCAAGCGACCTTTTGAAGACCTAGAGCGCGATGCTCACGATATTTTGCGAAATGTGAAGCAGCGCTTGGGCCAAGCCAAGCTGCGCGCCAACTTTCAGGTGCAGGTGCTCTCTAGCCTGTTCTTTCGCAACAAAGGCGCGTATGTGGTGGGCAAGGTCATCAACGGCTTTCAAGAGATACCGTTTGCATTGCCCATTTTGCACAACGGCAGCGGTCAGTTGGTCATCGACGCGGCCTTGTTTGGTGAAGAAGATTTGCTGATTTTGTTCAGCTTCGCGCGGGCTTACTTCATGGTCGACATGGATGTACCCTCTGCGTATGTGCAGTTTTTGCGCAGCATGATGCCGCGCAAACCGCGTGCGGAAATCTACAATGCTTTGGGCTTGGCCAAGCAGGGCAAGACCTTGTTCTACCGTGACTTGCTCTACCACCAGCGCCACAGCACCGATAAATTTCGCATTGCCCCAGGCATTAAGGGCATGGTCATGTTGGTGTTTGATCAACCTTCGTTTCCGTTTGTGTTCAAGGTCATCAAAGACTTTTACCCGCCTCAAAAAGATACCTCGCGTGAGCAAATTCAGGGCAAGTATTTGCTGGTGAAGCAACACGACCGCGTGGGGCGCATGGCCGACACCTTGGAGTACAGCAATGTGGCGTTTCCGCGTGAGCGTTTTGAAGACGAGTTGATTGCCGAGATTCAAAAATTTGCACCCAGTCAAATCGAGATCAACCGCCGTGCTGACAACGGTCAAGAAGAAGTGGTCATCAAACACGCTTACATCGAGCGGCGCATGATTCCTTTGAACATCTATTTACAAGAGGCGTTTGATGCAGGCTTGGACGATGTGCGAGCTAAAAGCCAAATGGAACGTGCGGTGGTGGAGTATGGCAATGCCATCAAAGACTTGGTGGCAGCCAATATTTTCCCAGGCGATATGTTGTGGAAGAACTTTGGCGTCACCCGCCACGGCAAGGTGGTGTTTTACGACTACGATGAAATCGAGTACATCACCGATTGCAACTTCCGCCGTGTGCCTGCACCACGCAACGAAGAAGACGAAATGTCGGGCGAGGTTTGGTACCACGTCGGCCCCCACGACGTCTTCCCCGAAACCTTTGGCCCGTTTTTGCTGGGCAACCCCAGCGTTCGCGAAGTATTCATGAAGCACCATGCAGACTTGCTGGACGCCAGTTTTTGGCAAGGTCATAAGGAAAAAATCAGCGATGGCCATGTACACGATGTGTTTCCGTACGAGGCCGACAAACGTTTTCAAATTCAACGCGCTGCTTTAGGCGCATCCCTTTAATTTTTTTAGGAGTATTTCATATGTCAGACCCTATCGTTATCGTCAGCGCCGCACGTACCCCCATGGGCAGCTTCCAAGGCGATTTTTCAGCCCTGTCTGCCCACGATTTGGGTGGTGTGGCCATTGCAGCTGCTGTGCAGCGTGCCGGTATTTCACCCGACCTCATCACCGAGGTGTTGTTGGGCAACTGTTTGATGGCTGGTCAAGGCCAAGCGCCTGCACGTCAAGCGGCATTCAAAGGTGGTTTACCCAAAAGCGCGGGTGCAGTGACCTTGTCCAAGATGTGCGGCTCTGGTATGCGAGCTGTGATGTTCGCGAACGACATTTTGAGTGTGGGCAGCCAAGACGTGATGATTGCAGGCGGCATGGAAAGCATGACCAATGCGCCTTACCTGATGTTGAAAGGCCGTGGTGGTTACCGCATGGGCCACGATAAAATTTACGACCACATGATGCTCGACGGATTGGAAGACGCTTACGAAGCTGGTCGCTCCATGGGCACCTTCGGGGAAGACTGCGCTGCGAAATACAACTTTAGCCGCGACGCGCAAGACCACTTTGCCATGACCAGCGTTGAGCGTGCCAAGGCCGCCACCGCATCAGGCGCTTTCGCCGCGGAAATCACACCTGTTACGGTGAAAGACCGCGCCGGTGAGCGCGTCATCAGCGTGGATGAAGGCCCAGGCAAGGTCAAGCTCGACAAAGTCAAAACCTTGAAACCTGCATTCAAAAAAGACGGCACCATCACGGCAGCGTCTAGTTCATCCATCAACGATGGCGCTGCTGCTTTGGTGATGATGCGCGAAAGCACCGCCAAAAAACTGGGCTGCACACCCTTGGCACGCATTCTCAGCCACGCCACGTTTGCACAAGAGCCTGAGTGGTTCACCACAGCCCCCGTGGGTGCCACACAACAAGCCTTGGCCCGTGCCGGTTGGAAGGTCAGCGATGTGGATTTGTGGGAGGTCAACGAAGCCTTTGCCGTGGTGCCCATGGCGCTGATGCACGAGATGAAAATCTCCCATGACATAGTGAATATCAACGGTGGCGCTTGCGCATTGGGTCACCCCATTGGTGCGTCAGGCGCTCGAATCATCGTCACTTTGTTGCATGCTTTGAAAGCCAAGGGCTTGAAAAAAGGCTTGGCCACTTTGTGCATTGGCGGCGGCGAAGGCACGGCCATGGCATTGGAGTTGGTTTAAGTCACCATCAGCTTGCGGCCATGTAACTATTTGTTATTAACGATTTAGGAAATTTTTTTAAGTAATTTAGGCAAACAAGCCTTGAAAACAGGAGGTTTGGTTGACGTTTACGTCAACGTCAACTAAAGTCACCTCTCTTTGACTTTGTCGGCCTTCTATGTCGGTTCTTAGCTCCCATTTGTCGCCACGCGCAGCAGACTTTGCGACCAATGCTTTGGCCATGCAGGCGGCGGTGGACGATTTGCGTTTGCAGTTGCAAGCCAGCGCCTTGGGCGGGGGTGAGGCGGCGCGGGCCAAGCAGCTGGCGCGGGGCAAGCTCCCGCCGCGTGAGCGGGTGGCTTTGTTGCTCGACCCCGGTACGCCGTTTTTAGAACTCAGCCCCTTGGCCGCGCACGGCATGTACAACGGCGACGCGCCCTGTGCGGGTGTGATTGCTGGCATTGGGCGGGTCAGCGGCGTGGACTGCATGGTGGTCTGCAACGACGCAACCGTCAAGGGCGGCACCTACTACCCGATGACGGTGAAAAAACACCTGCGTGCCCAAGAGGTGGCCCAGCAAAACCAGTTGCCCTGTATTTATTTAGTGGACTCGGGCGGCGCCAACCTGCCTAACCAAGACGATGTCTTCCCTGATAAAGAACACTTTGGCCGCATCTTCTTCAACCAAGCCAATATGAGCGCCCAAGGCATCGCGCAAATCGCGGTGGTGATGGGCAGTTGCACCGCAGGCGGCGCCTATGTACCCGCCATGAGCGACGAGACCATCATCGTGAAAAACCAAGGCACCATTTTCTTGGGTGGCCCGCCTTTGGTGAAGGCCGCGATTGGCGAGATCGTTTCCGCCGAAGACTTAGGGGGCGGCGATGTACACACCCGCCTGTCCGGCGTGGCCGACCATTTGGCCGACAACGACGCCCATGCTTTGGCGCTGGCCCGCGAGGCGGTGGCGCGCTTGAACCACCGCAAAGAGGTGCAACTGGCGGTAAGAGAAGCCCGCGCACCGCTGTACGACACGCAAGAGCTTTACGGCGTGATTCCCGCTGACACCAAAAAGCCCTATGACGTGCGCGAAATCATCGCCCGTATTGTGGATGGCTCGGAGCTGCACGAGTTCAAGCCGCGTTTTGGTGCGACCTTGGTCTGCGGTTTCGCCCATGTGGAGGGCATGCCCGTGGGCATCATCGCCAACAACGGCGTGTTGTTTTCTGAATCGGCGCAAAAGGGCGCGCACTTCATCGAGCTGTGTTGCCAACGCAAAATTCCGCTGGTGTTTTTGCAAAACATCACCGGCTTCATGGTGGGACGCAAGTATGAAAACGAGGGTATTGCTCGCCACGGCGCCAAGATGGTCACGGCTGTCGCCACCGCGCAAGTGCCCAAGTTCACCTTCATCATTGGTGGCAGCTATGGCGCTGGCAACTACGGCATGTGTGGCCGTGCTTTCAACCCGCGTTTTTTGTGGATTTGGCCCAACGCCCGCATCTGCGTGATGGGCGGCGAGCAAGCCGCCAGCGTGCTGGCGACGGTGCGCCGCGATGGCATCGAGGCCAAAGGCGGCAGCTGGAGCGCAGCCGAAGAAGCCGCCTTCAAGCAACCTTTGCTGGACCAATTTGCCCACCAATCCCACCCCTATTACGCCAGCGCCCGCTTGTGGGACGATGGCGTGATCGACCCCGCCGACACCCGACGGGTGCTGGCGCTGGGCTTGTCCGCAGCGCTGAACGCGCCGATTTCCGAGACACGCTTTGGCGTGTTCCGCATGTAATGTGTATGACTGACGAATTTCATACACAACGAGGCTGTGACCATGCGAACCAACATTGATATTGACGACGACTTGATGGCGGCTGCCATGGCCGCCGGCAGCTTTAAAACCAAGCGCGAGGCAGTGGAAGAGGGCTTGCGATTGGTAGGCCGACGAAAAATTTATGACGGCTTGCTTGCCTTGCGCGGCAAATTGCAATGGGACGACACCGACGAGGGTTGGGCGCGGACCCAAGCGCAGAACCAGCAGCTAGTCACCGTACAAGAGCCCAAGGCTTCTTATCAAGCCAAGGGTGCATCCCGCAAAGGTGGCAAGTCCAAATGATCTTGGTGGATACCAGTGTCTGGATTGACTTCTTTCGCGGTGACGGCGGCTCTTCAAGCACGGCCTTGGCGCAGTGCCTTGGGGATGCCAGTGTGGAGGTTGGCATGGCCGACTTGGTGCTGTTTGAGGTGATGCGCGGGTTTCGTGACAACCGCGCTGTGCGTGAGGCGCAATCGCTTTTGTGTGCTCTGCCTCAGGTTGAACTTGGCGGCACAGACAACGCGCTACTGGCCGCCGGTCGATACCGCCAATTGCGCGCCAAAGGGCGCAGCGTGAGCAGCCCCATAGATGTGCTGCTGGCCAGCTACTGCATGAACCACGGCCATGTTCTGCTGCACCGCGATGCCAACTTTGCGTCTCTGCAAATCCTCGCAGGCCTAGACACATGGCCACATTAACAGCCGTCATTGGGAGTCGCTTCGTCGCTGCGCTCCTGGAGATAACACATTCATTTTTTCAATTTCTTGACAAAGACCAGCCATGAACCACATCTACCACCTGCCCGAACACCAAACCCTGCGCGACCAAATGCAGCGCTTCCTTGAGCGCGAAGTTGAGCCCTATGGCTTGGAATGGGAAAAAGCCGGCAAAGTGCCGCGTGAGGTGCTGCACAAAATGGGCCAAGCCGGTTTTTTTGGCTTGATGTACAGCAGCGAATACGGCGGTGCCGAGGCCGATGCGCTGACCAATTTGGTGTTTGCCGAAGCGCTGTCGCAGTCCACGTTTGCGGGCTTCATCGTCAGCGTGTTGGTGCACACCGACATGGCCAGCCCGCATTTGCACCACGCAGGAACAGCTGCGCAAAAAGCCAAGTACATGCCCAGCATCATTGCCGGTGACACCATCAGCGCGGTGGCCATGACCGAGCCCGGTGCGGGGTCGGATTTGTCGGGCATGAGAAGCACCGCCAAGCGCGATGGCGACGGCTGGGTACTCAACGGCACCAAGATGTTCATCACCAACGGCGTGCATGCCAATGTGTATTTCGTCGCCGCCAAAACCGGCGAAGGCAAGCACCAAATGTCCATGTTCATTGTGGAAAAAGGCACGCCCGGGTTCAGCGTGGGCCGCTCTTTGGACAAAACCGGCTGGCTGTGTTCAGACACCGCAGAGTTGGTGCTGGACAACGTGCGCTTGGGCCCCGAGGCCTTGCTGGGCGAGCAAGACAAGGGCTTTTACGCTTTGATGCACAACCTGCAAACCGAGCGCATCGCTTTGGCGGCCATGGCGGTGGGCCACTGCCAGCGCGCCATTGAGCTGACCTTGGACTATGTGCGCCAACGCCAAGCCTTTGGCAAAGCGCTGTGGGATATGCAGCACATTCGCCAACGCATGGCCATGCTCGACGCCAAAACCCGTGCCGCGCGGCAACTCATGTACCACTGCGCTTGGTCGGTCACCCAAGAACACGACATCGTGCAAGAGGTGTCCATGCTGAAAGCCCTGACCGGCGACTTGGTCAACGAGGTGGTTGGCGGTTGTTTGCAGTTTTGGGGCGGCATGGGCTATATGCGCGAAGCGCCTATCGAGCGCCTGTGGCGCGACGCCCGTGTGCTGGCCATCGGCGGCGGTGCCACCGAGGTGATGTTGGAAGAAGTGGCCAAGCGCTACTGACCCCATGTTTCACAAAATCCTGATTGCCAACCGAGGCGAAATCGCCTGCCGCGTCGCTGCCACCGCCCGCCGCATGGGTGTGCGCACCGTGGCTGTTTACTCGGATGCGGACGCGAATGCGGCCCATGTGCAAGCTTGTGATGAAGCGGTGCATATCGGCGGCAACGCGCCGCAAGACAGCTATTTGAAATGGCAGCACATCCTTCAAGCAGCCATGCAAACCGGCGTACAAGCCATCCACCCAGGCTATGGTTTTTTAAGCGAGAACGCTGACTTTGCCAGTGCCTGCCTGCAAGCGGGCGTGGTGTTCATTGGACCGTCCTCGGCATCGATTCAGGCCATGGGATTGAAGGCCGCGTCCAAGCAGTTGATGGAAAAAGCCGGTGTGCCCTTGGTGCCGGGCTACCACGGCGCAGACCAAAACCCCGCTTTGTTGTCCAGTCAAGCCAAGCGCATCGGTTTTCCGGTGCTGATCAAAGCCAGCGCGGGCGGTGGCGGCAAGGGCATGCGCATCGTCAACCGAGCCGAGGACTTTGACGAGGCCTTGGCGTCTTGCCAGCGTGAGGCCAAAAACAGTTTCAGCGATGACGCGGTGCTGATAGAAAAATACGTGCAGCGTCCGCGGCATATTGAAATTCAGGTGTTTGGCGACAGCCACGGCAATATTATTCATTTGCATGAGCGCGATTGCTCGGTTCAGCGTCGGCATCAAAAGGTGTTGGAAGAGTCACCTGCGCCTGGTTTATCAGCAGAATTGCGCGAACGCATGGGTGCTGCAGCGGTGGCAGCTGCTCAAGCGGTCAGTTATGTGGGCGCGGGTACTGTGGAGTTCATCGTCGAGCAGTCCGAGCGCGGCATGGATTTCTTCTTCATGGAGATGAACACCCGCTTGCAAGTGGAACACCCTGTCACCGAAGCGGTCACCGGCTTGGACTTGGTGGAGTGGCAGTTGCGCATCGCCTCGGGCGAGCCCCTGCCATTGACGCAAGCGCAGGTGAGGGTGCAAGGCCACGCCATCGAAGCGCGTATTTGTGCCGAAACGCCAGACAACGATTTCTTGCCAGCTACGGGTAGCTTTCATGTCATGCGCATACCCTTGGCGCAACGCTTCACTACCGGCACGGTGCGCTGGGACAGCGGCGTTCGCGCGGGCGACGAGATCAGCCCTTACTACGACTCCATGATCGCCAAGCTCATCGTCCATGGCGACACCCGCGAGCAGGCCTTGGCTCGTTTAGACCAAGCCCTGAGTGAGTTGCATATCGTGGGTGTGGCCAACAACGTGGGGTTTTTGCGGCAGGTGGTGCGCAGTCCGTCATTTGCACAAGCACAGTTAGACACGGCGTTGATTCAGCGCGAAAAAGACCAGCTGTTTCACCAACAGCCTTTGCCTATCGCGCTGGCCGTGGCAGCGGCTATGGCCCATGGCTTGGCTGTAGAAGCGCCGCGTGGCAGTGCTTGGGTCGACCCTTGGTCGCACACCGATGGTTGGGTGATGCAAGGCCAAAGCCTGCGCAAGTTTGACTATGTTTGTGGCGAGGAAACGGGCTCGGCCTTGCTGACCCGTTCTGGCCATGGCCCCACCCAGCTGCAAATAGGCGATCAAGCCCATCCCTTGCTGTGGCAAGTTCACGGTGAAGCAGTCCAGCTGCAATGGGGCGAGCAGCGCCTGCGCGCACAGGTGTATGCGGTGAAAGACCAGCTGCATGTGTTTGCTGATGTGGGCAGTGCCGGCGTCCATTTCGTCAACCCCTTGGCACACGCTGCGCAAGGGTCAGCGGCCAGCGGTAATTTGTCTGCCCCTATGCCTGGCAAGTTGTTGAGCTTTGCAGTGAAAGTGGGCGACAGGGTGAAAGCGGGCCAAGCCTTGGCGGTGATGGAGGCCATGAAGATGGAACACACGGTGGCCGCACCTGCCGACGGCACAGTCGCCGAACTCCTGTACGCGCCAGGCGACCAAGTGCATGAAGGTGCGCCTTTGCTGCGCCTTGAATCGCAGGAGGCCTGAGATGAACGTTACCCCTTGGCATGTGTTGCAAGAGCGCTGGTTGTCTGCGCAGCAAACCCCTGCAGACGAACACCCTCTCTCGCCTTGCATGTCGATTTGCACCATGAATGAAAGTACAGGTGAATGCGTGGGTTGTTTGCGCACCTTGGACGAGATTGGCTGTTGGTCATATGCCAGCGCGCAGGAGCAGCACCGCATTTGGGCGCGGTTGGGTGAGAAAATTTCACATAACGATACCAACTCACAGGGTTTGCCCTAGGGTTGTCAGCAGGGGTTCAGCTTGAAGTCAGTCCACGGCAAGCACATATCACCACAATGCGAGATGGTCCAATCACTGGGCCTTGTAAACATTAGGAGACCCCATGGCCATCGTGCATGAAGACCGACCAATGTCGTCGGAAGAGAAAAAAGTTATTTTCGCGTCATCCCTCGGCACGGTTTTCGAGTGGTACGACTTTTACCTGTACGGTTCACTTGCAGCGATCATCGCCAAGCAGTTTTTCAGCGGATTGGACGCCGGTTCGGCCTTCATCTTCGCGCTGTTGGCTTTTGCCGCGGGCTTTATTGTGCGACCCTTTGGCGCCATCTTCTTTGGCCGCTTGGGCGACATGATTGGACGCAAGTACACCTTCTTGGTGACCATTCTCATCATGGGCTTGTCTACCTTCATCGTCGGCATCCTGCCCACCTACGCCAGCATTGGCGTGGCCGCACCGGTCATCCTGATCGGTTTGCGCTTGCTGCAAGGCTTGGCTTTGGGCGGTGAGTACGGAGGTGCAGCTACCTACGTGGCCGAACACGCGCCGCATGGCAAGCGTGGTGCCTACACCGCATGGATTCAAACCACTGCCACCTTGGGCCTGTTCTTGTCCTTGTTGGTGATTTTGGGAACACGCACCGCCCTTGGCGAAGAAGCTTTTGCCGACTGGGGTTGGCGCATTCCTTTCTTGGTCTCCATTGCTTTGTTGGCCGTATCGGTCTACATCCGCTTGTCCATGAATGAGTCACCTGCTTTTGTGAAAATGAAGGCTGAGGGCAAAACCTCTAAAGCACCCTTGACCGAGTCTTTTGGCCAATGGAAAAACCTCAAGATCGTCATCTTGGCCTTGATTGGCTTAACCGCTGGCCAAGCCGTGGTTTGGTACACCGGTCAGTTCTACGCTTTGTTCTTCCTGACACAGTCCTTGAAGGTCGATGGCGCCACAGCCAATTTATTTGTCGCCGCATCGTTAATCATCGGAACACCATTCTTTATTGTGTTTGGCGTCTTGTCTGACAAGATCGGTCGCAAGCCCATCATCATGCTGGGTTGTTTGCTGGCTGTGCTCACCTACTTCCCTGTGTTTGAGCAACTCACCAAAGCGGCCAACCCCGATTTGCACGCTGCGCAACAAGCCAACAAAGTGGTGGTCATCGCTGACCCTGCCGAGTGTTCCTTCCAGTTCAACCCCACAGGCACCGCCAAGTTCACTTCTACTTGCGATATCGCCAAGCAAAAATTGGCGGCCAACTCTGTCAGCTACTCCAATGAAATTGCACCTGCGGGCACACCGGCGTTGATCAAGGTAGGTGACGTGGAAATCAAAACCACCGTCTCGCCTGAAGATGTGGCTGCTGCCAAAGAAGTGGCCGAGCAAAAATTGGCGACTTTGAAAGCTGAAGAGCCTGTCAACGCAAAAGCTGTGAAAGTTGCTGAAGATGCTTTGAAAAACCTCTCGGATGAGAAGAAAAGCAAAGACGCTGTCATTTCCGCTAACTTGAGCGCGGCGTTGAAAGCGGCTGGCTATCCCGCCAAAGCCGACCCTGCCAAAGTGAACAATATTTATGTCATTGTTATTCTGACGTATCTGGTGATTTTGGTGACCATGGTCTACGGTCCCATCGCCGCCATGTTGGTGGAAATGTTCCCCACCCGCATCCGTTACACATCGATGTCTTTGCCGTATCACATTGGTAACGGTTGGTTTGGCGGTTTGTTGCCCACCACCGCGTTTGCTATCGTGGCGCAAACCGGTAATATGTACAACGGCTTGTGGTACCCCATCATCATCGCTGGCGCCACCTTCATCATTGGCACCTTGTTCATCAAGGAAACCAAAGACGTAGACATTTACGCCGACGACTGATTTTTCGGTAGTGTGTATGCCAAGCCCTCCCCTAGCGGAGGGCTTTTTTTTACCTACAATCCGGCACCCGTGGGAGATCCGCCATCGATATCTTTTTTCAACAAATCATCAATGGCTTGGTCTTGGGGAGTATGTACGCGCTGGTCGCGCTTGGCTACACCATGGTCTACGGCATCATCAACCTGATCAACTTTGCCCACGGCGAGGTGTTGATGGTGGGCGCACTCACCAGTTGGACGGTGGTGGGCTTGTTGCAAGAGCATGTGCCTGGTATGCCGGGCTGGCTGGTACTGCTCATTTCTTTAATGGTGGCTTGCACGGTGGCGGCGGCTTTGAACTTTGCCATTGAGAAGATTGCCTACCGCCCTTTGCGCGGCGCACCCAAGTTGGCACCCCTCATCACAGCCATTGGCATGTCCATCTTGTTGCAAACCGTGGCCATGATCATTTGGAAGCCCAACCACAAAGCTTTCCCAACCTTGCTGCCTGCTGATCCCATCGACATTGGCGGTGCAGTCATCACGCCCACGCAAATCATGATTTTGGGTGTGACCGCCATTTCGCTTGCCGTGCTGATGTGGGTGGTCAACGGCACACGTTTGGGTCGTGCCATGCGAGCCACCGCCGAGAACCCACGTGTGGCCACTTTGATGGGCGTGCGCCCTGACACCATCATCTCGGCCACTTTCATCATTGGCGCGGTGCTGGCCGCTTTGGCCGGTGTAATGTGGGCCTCCAACTACGGCACGGTGCAACACGCCATGGGCTTTTTGCCTGGCTTGAAGGCCTTCACCGCTGCGGTGTTTGGCGGCATCGGTAATTTGGCCGGTGCGGTGGTGGGCGGCATCTTGCTGGGCTTGATTGAGTCGATTGCCTCCGGCTATATCGGCGACCTCACGGGTGGTATGTTGGGCAGCCATTACGCGGATATTTTTGCGTTTGTGGTGCTCATCATCGTGCTGACCTTGCGGCCCTCGGGCTTGCTGGGCGAACGGGTGGCTGACCGCGCATGAACAAGTCCAAACCCTCTACTTATGTGCTGTGGGCGATTGCCCTGCTGCTGCTGCCCTTGTTGCTTCAGTCGGTGGGCAATGCCTGGGTGCGTATCGCCGACATGGCGCTGCTGTATGTGCTGCTGGCGCTGGGCCTGAACATCGTGGTCGGTTACGCCGGTCTGCTTGATTTGGGTTTCGTCGCCTTCTTTGCGGTGGGCGCTTATGTGTTTGGTTTGCTGGCCTCGCCGCACCTGACCGACACCTTCCCATGGATAGCCGCCATGTTCCCCAACGGTTTGCACACGCCTTTGTGGGCGGTGATACCCATAGGCGCGGCCTTGGCAGGTTTGTTTGGCGTGTTGCTGGGTGCGCCCACTTTGAAGTTGCGCGGCGACTACTTGGCCATTGTCACCTTGGGCTTTGGCGAAATCATCCGCGTGTTCATGAACAACTTGGACAACCCCGTCAACATCACCAATGGGCCCAAGGGCTTGGGTGCTATCGACCCGATGACGGTGATGGGCCACCCCTTGTCGCGCAAATTGGATTTAGGCTTTGTCGAACTCTCCAGCGTCACCCAGTACTACTACCTGTTCTTGGCGCTGGTCTTGGTGAGTGTCCTGATTTGCTATCGGCTACAAACCTCGCGCATTGGACGCGCTTGGATGGCGATTCGCGAAGATGAAATTGCGGCCAAGGCCATGGGCATCAACACCCGCAACTTAAAGCTGATGGCGTTTGGCATGGGTGCCACCTTTGGGGGAGTGGCGGGGGTGATGTTTGCTTCCTTCCAAGGCTTTGTGTCACCCGAGTCCTTTAGCCTCATGGAGTCGGTGATGATTGTGGCCATGGTGGTCTTGGGCGGCTTGGGGCATTTGCCCGGCGTCATCTTGGGTGCGGTGCTGTTGTCGGCCTTGCCCGAGGTCCTGCGCTTTGTGGCCGGTCCTTTGCAAGCCATGACCGATGGGCGCTTGGATGCAGCCATCTTGCGCCAATTGCTCATCGCTTTGGCCATGATCGTCATCATGCTGTGGCGCCCGCGTGGCCTGTGGCCCTCGCCTGAGCATGGCAAAGCCTTGCCCAGCAGCGGTGACAAGCTATGAACACGCCGGTGTTGCAGGTACAAGGTATCTCTAAGCGCTTTGGTGGTTTGCAGGCTTTGAACGATGTGGGCATGACCATCCAAGCCGGTCAGGTGTATGGCTTGATTGGCCCCAATGGAGCGGGCAAGACCACCTTCTTCAATGTCATCACTGGTTTGTACACGCCCGACAGCGGCAACTTTATGCTGGCGGGTGCGCCCTACCAACCCACGGCGGTGCATGAAGTGGCGCAAGCCGGTATTGCCCGGACATTTCAAAATATCCGCTTGTTTGCCGAGATGACCGCGCTAGAGAACGTGATGGTGGGCCGCCATGTGCGCACCGGCTCGGGTTTGCTGGGCGCGATCTTTCGCACCGCCAAGTTCAAGCAAGAAGAAATTGACATTGCCGTGCGTGCCCAAGAACTGCTGGACTACGTCGGCATAGGCCATTTGGCCGAGTTCAAAGCACGCACCCTCAGTTACGGCGACCAGCGCCGTTTGGAAATTGCCCGCGCCTTGGCCACCGACCCCAAGCTGATTGCTTTGGATGAACCCGCGGCGGGCATGAACGCCACCGAGAAAGTGCAGTTGCGTGAGTTGATAGACCGCATCCGCAAAGACGGAAAAACAATTTTGTTGATCGAACACGATGTGAAACTGGTCATGGGTTTGTGCGATGCGGTCACAGTGCTGGACTACGGCAAACAAATCGCGCAGGGCACACCGGCGCAGGTGCAGTCAGACCCCAAGGTGATTGAAGCGTATTTGGGTACGGGGGAGCATTGAGATGAGTGACCCTGAAGTTTTGTTGAAGGTCAATAACTTGAAGGTGGCCTATGGCGGCATACAAGCCGTCAAGGGCATCAGCTTGGAAGTGCGTGAAGGTGAGTTGGTGTCCCTGATTGGTTCCAATGGCGCAGGCAAGACCACCACCATGAAGGCTATCACCGGCACCTTGGCGGCTACCTCGGGCAACATCGAGTACTTGGGCAAAGACATCCATGGCCAAGGTGCTTGGGACTTGGTCAAGCAAGGTTTGGTGATGGTGCCCGAAGGACGCGGTGTCTTCACCCGCATGAGCATCTTGGAAAACCTGCAAATGGGCGCGTACCTGCGCGACGACAAAGACGGCATAGCTGCTGATGTGGACAGAGTGTTTACCTTGTTCCCTCGATTGAAAGAGCGCAGCACGCAGTTGGCCGGCACCTTGTCGGGGGGTGAGCAGCAGATGTTGGCCATGGGTCGTGCCTTGCTGAGTCGCCCCAAGGTCTTGTTGTTGGACGAGCCTTCCATGGGTTTGTCGCCCTTGATGGTCGACAAAATCTTTGAAGTGATCAGCGAAGTGGCTTCTATGGGTGTCACCCTTTTGCTGGTCGAGCAAAACGCCAGCCGCGCGCTCAAGATTGCCCAACGCGCTTACGTCATGGAGTCGGGCCAAATCAGTATGCAGGGTCAGGCCCACGAACTCTTACACGACCCGAAAGTGCGGGCCGCTTACCTCGGGGAATAGCTAAGGTATGGGACAGGGACAAATTCGTATTCGGGGCGCCCGCCAGCACAACCTCAAAAATATCGATATCGATATTCACACGGGCGAATTGACCGTGTTCACCGGCCCCAGCGGTTCGGGCAAATCCAGCTTGGTGTTTGACACTTTGTATGCCGAAGGTCAGCGGCGTTACGTGGAAACTTTCAGCGCTTACGCGAGGCAGTTTTTAGACCGCATGGACCGACCGGCGGTGGACAAGGTCGACGGCGTGCCGGCGGCCATCGCGATTGACCAGACCAATCCTGTGCGCAGCTCGCGCTCAACCGTGGGCACCATGACCGAGCTCAACGACCATTTGAAGTTGTTGTTCGCACGGGCGGCACAGTTGTTTGACAAGCAGACCGCCGAGGCGGTCAAACATGACAATCCCCAAACCATTTTTGCGCAGCTGCAAGCCTTGAGTGTGGGCGACCCGCGCTGGGTCATCACCTTTCCGGTTCAGTTGCCTGCCAACACCACTGCAGATGAATTGCAAGCGTGGTTGAGCGCCAGTGGCTTTAGCCGTGTGCACACCCAACGTGCTGGCAAGGCCAAAGACGACCCTCAGGTGCTGGACGTGGCCGCGGACAGGTTTCGGGTCCAAAGCGCAGAGCCTTCGCGGGTGATGGAAGCCATCGAAGTGGCTTTGCAACGTGGTAGCGGTCGCCTGACGGCTTACCGCATGGCACCAGATGCAGATGCCGAGTCCAAGGGCGAAGCCTTTGGTTTTTCAACCGGACTGCATTGTCCGGCCAGCGATGTGCGCTACAGCGACCCCACGCCGTCAATGTTTTCGTTCAACTCGCCAGCAGGCGCTTGCCCCAAGTGCAAAGGCTTTGGTCGCGTCATTGGCGTGGACTATGGATTGGTCATACCCAACGACAAACTCACGCTGCGCATGGGTGCAATCAAACCGATTCAAACGCCTGCTTGGCAAGAGTGCCAAGACGATTTGCTGCGACACGCCGAAACCGCTGGCATACCCCGCGACACACCGTGGAACAAACTCACCACAGAGCAACACCATTGGGTAATTCAAGGCTCACCCAATTGGACGGGTAAGTGGAACCAGCAGTGGTATGGCATCAAGCGGTTTTTTGAGTATTTGGAAACCAAGTCCTACAAGATGCACATCCGCGTGTTGCTGTCTAAGTACCGCAGCTACACGCCGTGTGGAGACTGTGGTGGTGCCCGTTTGAAAACCGATAGCTTGTTGTGGCGCATTGGCAGCATGGCCAGCGCCAAAGCAGCCATGCCGGACGCGAAACGCTTCATGCCCCAAGGCGTGACGTGGCAACGTGGGCAATTAGAAAGCTTGCCAGGCTTGTGTTTGCACGACCTGATGCTTTTGCCGATTGACCGCTTGCGGGTGTTTTTCGAACACATGGCCCATGACGATTCGCTCACGGCCCATGCGCAGGCCGAGCAACAGGCCTTGCATTTGTTGTTTGAGGAAATCCGCACCCGCTTGAAATACCTGTGCGATGTGGGCTTGGGCTACTTAAGCTTGGACCGACAAAGCCGCACCTTGAGTGGTGGCGAAGTGCAGCGCATCAACCTAACCACCGCTTTGGGCACCTCTTTGGTGAACACCTTGTTTGTGTTGGATGAGCCCAGCATCGGCTTGCATCCCCGCGATATGCACCGCATCACCGAAGCGATGTTGCGACTGCGTGATGCAGGCAACACCTTGGTGGTGGTCGAGCACGACCCTGCGGTGATGTTGGCGGCAGACCGCATCGTGGACATGGGTCCTGGCCCCGGTGAGCGGGGTGGGCAGATTGTTTTTGATGGCACACCACTTCAACTCAAAAGCGCCAACACCTTGACTGGCGACTATTTGGGCGCGCGCAAGCAAGTGGGTTTAGGCTTGAAGCGTTTGGTGACCGACGCCACGCCGCGATTGATATTGGAAGGTGCGCGTGAGCACAATTTGCAAGACCTGAGCATCGAGTTTCCCTTGCAGCGTTTGGTCACTGTCACTGGTGTCAGTGGTTCGGGCAAGTCGACTTTGATACAAGACATCTTGGCACCTGCCTTGTTGCGCCACTTTGGCAAGTCCACCGACGGTGCGGGTGCGCACGACCGCTTGCTGGGGGCTGACCACTTAAGCGATGTGGTGTTCGTCGACCAGTCTCCCATTGGTAAAACCGCACGATCTAACCCTGTCAGCTATGTGGGCGCATGGGACGCGATACGCGAGATTTTTGCCAACACCGCGATGTCGCGCCAACGCAGTTACACCGCCTCCAAGTTCAGCTTCAATGGCGGCGATGGCCGTTGCCCCACTTGCGGCGGTTCGGGTTTTGAGCATGTGGAGATGCAGTTCTTGAGCGACGTCTATTTGCGTTGCCCTGATTGCAACGGACAGCGCTACCGCCCCGAAATCCTCGAAGTCAAAATTGAACGTAAAAAATCGGGGTCAGATTCCAATTATTTTTTGAATGTTGCCGACGTGCTGGCACTGACAGTGAGTGAAGCCGCTCAACTGTTCGCCAACGACCGCGAGGTGATACGCGCTTTGCAACCGATTGTGGATGTGGGCTTGGAGTATGTGCGCTTGGGCCAACCCGTGCCCACGCTCAGCGGTGGTGAAGCACAGCGCTTGAAGTTGGCCGGTTTCTTGGCAGATGCGGCGAAGTCCGCATCATCTAGCCGCCAAGCCACGGCACGCAAAGGCACTTTGTTTTTGTTTGATGAACCCACCACGGGTTTGCACTTTGATGATATTGCCAAGCTGATGCGGGCTTTGCGCCGACTGCTGGAAGCAGGGCACTCCCTCATCGTCATTGAGCACAACTTGGATGTGATTCGCTCCAGCGATTGGTTGATCGACTTGGGGCCTGAAGGCGGCGAAGGCGGTGGCTTGTTGGTGGCCGAGGGTTCACCAGAAACCTTGCGCGAGCATCCCACGTCGCACACAGGTCAAGCCTTGCGTGATTACGAGCACAGCATGGGCCAAGTCCATGCGGTGAACGAGACGGTTGCCAAGTACGCAGCTGTGGCGCGACCCGAGGTCAACAACCATATTCGCATCGTCCATGCCAAAGAACACAATTTAAAGAGTTTGAGCGTGGACATTCCGCGTGGGCAATTCAATGTGGTGACCGGCGTCAGCGGTTCCGGTAAGTCCACCTTGGCATTTGATATTTTGTTTAACGAAGGTCAGCGCCGCTACCTTGAAAGTTTGAACGCCTATGCCCGTAGCATTGTGCAACCCGCGGGTCGCCCCGAGGTAGACGCGGTGTATGGCATACCCCCCACGGTGGCGATTGAGCAGCGCTTGTCTCGCGGTGGGCGCAAGTCCACCGTAGGTACCACCACTGAAATTTGGCACTTTCTGCGACTGCTGTATGTGAAGCTAGGCACACAGCATTGCATCCACGATGACGCGGCGGTGCAACCTCAAACACCAGAGCGCCTTACTGCCTTATTGATGCGCGAATACCGTGGTCAGCACATTGGCTTGCTCAGCCCCTTGGTGATGAACCGCAAAGGTGTCTACACCGAGTTGGCAGACTGGGCGCGTCCACGTGGCTACACCCATTTGCGGGTGGATGGCAACTTTTTGCCCACCACTGGCTTTCCACGCTTAGACCGATTCAAGGAGCACACCATCGAATTGCCGGTCGCCAGTTTCACGGTAGACCCCGCGCAGGAAGATGTGTTGCGCCACGCTTTGCTGACGGCCTTGGAGCATGGCAAAGGCGTGGTGCATGTGCTCAGCGATATTGGAAATTTAAAAGAAGCCATGTTGAACGACGAGTCCACGGCGGACATCGGTCGCTTGCAAGCTTATTCCACTCGCCGCGCCTGCCCTGTGTGCGATACCTCATACGCAGAACTAGACCCGCGCTTGTTCTCTTACAACAGCAAACACGGTTGGTGTGGTGAGTGTGTGGGCACCGGCTTGGCACTTTCACGCGAACAACGCAAAGCCATGGACGATTCGGTAGCCGATGCGCAAGACAAAGGGCGCGAAAAAAGTTTTGCTGAACCTGAGTTGGACGAGGTCAGCGACAAAGCGTGCGTAGCCTGTTCAGGTACACGTTTGAACGCAACCGCTCGTGCGGTGTATTTTGGTGGCGCGGCCATCACCGAGTTAGCTCAACGCAGCGTGGTTGACATGTCCACATGGGTGAAGGGTTTGCGTTTGCTAGGACGTGAAGCGGACATTGCGCGTGACCTTTTGCCGGAAATTGAAAGTCGCTTGGCGTTTCTAGAGCGTGTGGGTTTGGGTTATTTGACCTTGGACCGCGGCGCACCCACGCTCAGCGGTGGCGAGGCGCAGCGCATACGTTTGGCGGCACAGTTGGGCAGTAATTTGCAAGGTGTGTGCTATGTCTTAGATGAACCCACCATCGGTTTGCACGCCCGTGATAACCATATTTTGCTTGACGCTTTAAAAAGTTTGAGTGACAAAGGC
>CAMDIP010000004.1 GCA_945899335.1 Bordetella parapertussis | reverse complement strand
GAAAATAAAGCCGTGATTCTGACTCAGCTTTAAGGTTTAAACAAAACGCGGTCGCCATACCCTAGGTTGACACTGGGATAAACCACTGCAAAGCCTGCACAAATGGGCCATTCAGGATGACAGTGTCGTGGTTGAGCACCCCTGCCGCAGAAACCCATATCAGATAGGGGAAAACCAGCGCAGATGCCCACCGCGACTCGCGCCACAGCCCCTGAATCAGCCAAATAATGCTCAGCCAAAGGAAAAGCCACTCCCACATCGCCCAATCTGGTCGGTGGAGATGAAAGTACAAAAAACTCCACAAAATATTCAATGAACCGTTGTAGAGGTAAAGCCCAACCACTTTGGTGCGCCTCGCCAAAGTGGGCGCTTGGTGCCAAGCCAGCCAAGAGCTGATGGCACAAAAGGTAAATATCAGAGTCCAAATAGCCCCAAAAGCAGCGTCGGGCGGTTTCCATTCAGGGTGCTTGAGTTGGTAGTACCAAGGACCCAACACAGTCAGGGCATTGCCAATGCCGGCAATCCCAAAACTGATGACGAAACACAGCGCCAAACTGCGCCAATGCGTTCGCCAAGAAGGCGCAACAAAGTTGTCAAGAACTTGATTTTGAATTTTTGTCATCAGCAAATAAGGCTTCTCAAAGATAAAAAGTCTAAACCTAGGGTTTCCCCGAATGATTGCTCGCTTAAAACAACCATAATGTCAACATGAATTGACGCATTGTTCTGTCAGTTGATTTTAACGCTGAACTTTTTCACGAGCACACTGCATGACGTTTCCAATCAAGCAAGGCACACAGCAAGACATCAGCACCCGTGTGGTGATTGTCACCATGGACACCCACCTCAACAGTGCGGTAGAACGGGCGCGTGTTGGCTTGAAACGCTTGCTGCCGCAGCTGAGCTTGACCATCCATTCTGCCTCTGAGTTTGCAGGAAATCCCGAGCATTTAGCGCAATGTCGTAAAGATATTGCCCAAGGTGACATCATTATCGTCACCATGTTGTTTTTGGAAGACCATTTCCTGCCCCTCTTGGATGCCTTGCAAGCAAGACGTGAGCACTGCAGTGCCATGGTGTGCGCCATGTCTGCTGGCGAGGTGGTCAAACTGACCCGCTTGGGCAAGCTCGACATGTCCAAGCCTGCCAGCGGTCCGATGGCCTTCTTGAAAAAAATGCGTGGCAACCCCAAAGACGACAGCGAAAAAGCTGCTGCAGGGGCCAAACAAATGAAGATGCTGCGCCGCATACCGCAAATGCTGCGATTCATCCCTGGCACAGCGCAAGACCTGCGAGCCTACTTTCTTACTTTGCAATATTGGCTTGGTGGTTCGCAAGAAAACATCCAAGGCATGGTGCACTATTTGGCAGACCGCTACGCCGGTGCAAGCAACGCGAAGTCAAAGGCCAAAGTGTTGCCGCCGGTGGAGTACCCCGAGGTAGGCATTTACCACCCGCGCATGAAGTCGCGCTTGTCCGACCAGATGGCTGAGTTGCCAACCGTGGTCTCACCAGACAAAGCCCGTGGTCGCGTGGGTCTGATTTTGTTGCGCTCCTACTTAATCGCAGGCAACGCTCAGCACTACGACGCGGTGATTGCCGCCATGGAAGTGCAAGGCCTGAATGTGGTGCCGATTTTTGCTTCGGGTCTGGATTCACGCCCCGCCATTGAGGCGTTTTTCTTAAAGAACGGCCAAACCACGGTGGACGCGGTGGTCTCACTCACTGGCTTTTCATTGGTCGGCGGCCCCGCCTACAACGACGCCCATGCCGCCGAAGAAATATTGGCCAAGCTCGATGTTCCCTACATAGCCGCCCACCCTGTGGAGTTCCAAACCCTGGACCAATGGGGCGGCTCCGACCGCGGTTTGCTGCCGGTGGAATCCACCATCATGATTGCCATCCCCGAGCTCGATGGCTCGACCGTGCCCATGGTGTACGGCGGACGTCCAGGCGCTGATGGTGTCACCTGCACAGGTTGCCAACAGCGCTGCACCTTTACCAAAGAGCACAAACAACAAGATATGTTCACCTGCGTTGAGCGCACCGCCATGCTGTCTGCGCGGGTTGGCAAATTGGTCGATCTGCGCCGCTCTGAACGCGCCAAGCGCAAGTTGGCCATGGTCATCTTCAATTTCCCACCCAATGCCGGCAACACCGGCACGGCCGCCTATTTGGCCGTGTTTGAGTCTTTGTACAACACCATGGTCGAGATGAAGGCGCAGGGCTACACCGTGGATTTACCCGAGAGCGTAGACGCTTTGCGCGAAGGCATTTTGTATGGCAACGCCAAACAGTACGGCGCCGACGCCAATGTGCATACCCTGATTCCTGCCGAGCAACACATTCGTCGCGAAAAGTGGTTGTCCGAAATTGAAGCGCAATGGGGCCCCGCACCTGGCAAACAACTGACCAACGGGCAAGGCATTTTCATCATGGGTCAGCAGTACGGCAACCTCTTGGTGGCGGTGCAACCCTCCTTCGGCTACGAAGGCGACCCCATGCGTTTGCTGTTTGAAAAAGGTTTTGCACCCACCCATGCTTTCTCGGCGTTTTACCGCTACTTGAAAGAAGACTTCAACGCCAATGCGGTGCTGCACTTTGGCACCCACGGTGCTTTGGAGTTCATGCCTGGCAAACAAAACGGCATGTCCGCGCTGTGCTGGCCAGACCGCATGATTGGCGAGTTGCCCAATTTCTACCTTTACGCTTCCAATAACCCCTCCGAAGGTGCTATTGCCAAGCGTCGCGCTTCAGCCACGCTGATCAGCTACCTCACGCCCCCCGTGGCCGAGTCGGGCTTGTATGCGGGATTGGCCGACCTTAAATCCTCTATCGACCGCTGGCGCAGTCTGGACCTTGATCAAGAACATGAGCGCGGTGAGTTGATGGTTTTGGTGCAAGCCCAAGCCGCTGAGCTTGACTTGGTGAGCATGGAGCCCGCTTGGACCTTGGCCATTGATGCTCCCCTCGAACTGAATGCCGCCAAACGTATCCAAAAATTGGGCGAGCAAATTTTGGAGCTGGAATACACCCTGATTCCCCACGGCTTGCATGTGGTGGGTAAAGCACCTTCTGACAGTGAAAGGGTGGACATGCTGATGGCCATGGCCGAGGCCAGCTATGACGCCAAACCTGATCGCATCTCCGTTGAAGCGCTGGTCTCAGGTGCCACGCCTGCCAAGGCCTTGACGCAAAGTGGCTTGGCTGGACAAGATGCCCATGCAGCGCTGTTTGACAAGCTGGCTGATGCCAACCGCTTGATGATGATGAACAGCGAGCTCAATGGCTTGATCGCCGCCATGGACGCTCGCTACATACGCCCAGCACCTGGGGGCGACATCATGCGCACCCCCGAGGTCCTGCCCACAGGTCGCAATCTGCACGGCTTTGACCCCTTCCGAATTCCCAGCGCCTATGCGGTCAAAGACGGCGCGGTCCAAGCCGACAAACTCATCGCCCGCTATTTGCAAGACGGCAACCCCTTGCCCGAGTCTGTGGCCATGGTGCTGTGGGGCAGCGACAACTTGAAAACCGAGGGTAGCCAAATTGCGCAGGTGTTGCGTTTGTATGGTGCCAAGCCACGTTTTGACAGCTATGGTCGACTGGTCGGCGCAAGCCTAGTTCCGCTGGCAGAGTTGGGCCGCCCCCGCATCGACGTGGTGGTCACCTTATCGGGCATCTTCCGTGACCTCATGCCCTTGCAAATCAAACTCATCGCCGAAGCCGCCTTGCTGGCCGCGCAAGCCGACGAGTCACCAGAAGACAACTTTGTGCGCAAACACGCCTTGGCCTACCAAGCCGAGCACGGATGCGACCTTGAAACCGCAGCCCTGCGGGTGTTTGGCAATGCCGATGGCGCCTATGGCTCCAATGTGAACAACTTGGTGGAAAACGGCGGTTGGGAAGACGAGGACGAACTCGCCAAAACCTATAGCCAACGCAAGGGCTTTGCCTACGGTGTCAGCGGCAAACCGATGCAGCACAAGGGTTTGCTCAAAAGCGCCTTGGCAGACGTGCAACTCACCTACCAAAACCTCGACTCGGTGGAACTGGGCGTCACCACCGTAGACAACTATTTCGACACCTTGGGTGGCATCACCCGCGCTGTACGCCAAGCCAAAGGCGGGGTGGACACCCCTGTCTACATCGGCGACCAAACACGAGGAGACGGCTTGGTGCGCAGCCTGTCCGAGCAAGTGTCATTAGAGACTCGCACCCGAATGCTCAACCCCAAGTGGTACGAAGGCATGTTGGCGCATGGCTACGAGGGTGTGCGCCAAATCGAGGTGCACATCACCAACACCATGGGTTGGTCTGCCACCACCGGCCAAGTGCAGCCATGGGTCTACAAACAACTGAGCGAGACCTTTGTGCTGAACCCCGAGATGCGCGACCGACTCGCCAAGCTCAACCCGACAGCCTCCGCACGTTTGGCCAATCGCCTTATAGAAGCCTCTGACCGCTCTTATTGGCAGCCCGACGCCGACATGATGGAGCGCTTGCGCCAAGCCAGCGAGGAGCTTGAGGACAGGCTTGAAGGTGTTTTTGAGGGCAGCGCTTCCTGAGAGAGCACCCTATTGACGTTCAGCCGCCCGTGCTGGCGCATTGCTTAAGATCACGCCATGGCTATTCCCTTCCCCTTCTCCGCCATCGTCGGCCAAGACGAAATGAAACTCGCTATCCAAATTGTCGCCATCGACCCCAAGGTCGGCGGCATTTTGGCGCTGGGTGACCGAGGAACCGGCAAATCCACCGCGGTACGGGCGCTGGCCGATTTGCTCCCCCCCCTGCAAGTGGTGGTAGGTTGTCGCTATGGTTGCGACCCCGCCAGCAGCGGTGCTACCTGTACCGATTGCACCAGCCTCAAAGCCACGGGCAAACGCCCCAAAACCGAAACCCGCCCTGTGCCCGTGGTCGATTTGCCACTGGGTGCCAGCGAAGACCGCGTGGTCGGAGCGCTTGATTTAGAAAAAGCCCTGAGCCAAGGCGTGAAAGCGTTTTCACCCGGCTTGTTGGCGCAAGCCAACCGTGGTTTTTTGTACATCGACGAGGTGAATCTGCTGGAAGACCACTTGGTCGATTTGCTAATTGATGTAGCTGCCTCTGGTGAAAACGTGGTTGAGCGCGAAGGGCTGTCTGTGCGCCACCCCGCTCGCTTTGTACTGGTGGGCAGCGGCAACCCCGAAGAAGGCGAGTTGCGCCCTCAATTGCTAGACCGATTTGGTTTGTCGGTAGAGGTACGTACACCGCAAGACATTGACCAACGCATTGCCGTCATCAAACGCCGCGACGCTTTTGAGCGCGACCCGCAAGGCTTTCGCGATGAATGGGCAACGCAAAACGAGGGCTTACGCGAACATATTTTGAAAGCCCGCAAGTTGCTCGACAAGGTCAAGGTAGGCGACGATTTGCTTCGACTGTGCGCGCAGCTGTGCCAAGCGCTGGGTACCGATGGCTTGCGCGCCGAACTTACCCTCATGCGGGCTTGCCGTTCGCTGGCCGCAATGCAAGGCCACAAAGCTGCCACACCTGCGCATTTGCGCACCGTAGCCCCCATGGCACTGCGCCACCGACTGCGCCGTAACCCCTTGGATGACACAGGGTCTGGCACCCGTGTTGAACGTGCCCTCACCGAGGTGTTGGGCGCGTGAACCTGGCTTGGGACGATGCGCTGTGGGCGCTGGCGGCCCTGCATATCGACCCTGTGGGTTTGCGTGGCATTTGGCTGCGCTCACCGCACGGACCGGTGCGCGACGAATGGCTGACATTGCTGCAACACCTGCGTCCTGGGGTACGGCGTTTGCCCAACAACATCGACAGCGAGCGCCTGTTGGGTGGCTTGGACTTGAGCGCTACTTTGAACACCGGCCGCCCCGTCACACAGGCGGGTTTGCTGGCGCAGTCTGATCAGTCCCTTTTGGTAGCCCCTATGGCCGAACGCATGGCCAATGAAGCTGCAGCCATTCTGGCGCAGGTGCTCGACAGCGGTCGCGTCACACCCCATGGCGGCGGCGACACCCAAGACGCACGGCTGGGCCTGATCGCCTTGGATGAAGCCTTGGAGGACGAGCCTGCCATGGCCGAAACCTTGCAAGAGCGTCTTGGCATTTGGCTGGACTTGCGCCACCTTGGTCGACAAGCGCAGGCCAGCGACGAGGTGTTGGGACTCATCGGTGTGCTGTGCAGCCCCGATGAGGAGGCCGACGAAGAGCGTCAAAACATTATTAGACGTTTGCGCACACTGCGTTTGAATGACGAACAAATACAGGCCATCACCCAGATGGCACAGGCCATGGGCATCGCCAGCCTTCGTGGCCCTTTGGCCTGTGTGCGCTTGGCTTGTGTGCTGGCTGCGCTGCGTGAAAGCGATGAGGTGCAAGAGCAAGACTTGGGTCGCGCTGCCCGTTTGTGCCTTACTCCACGTGCCACCCAGATGCCCGCACCGCCCGAGCAAGAAGCGCCGCCTGAACAAGCCCAAGAGCCGCTGGAGCCCCAGCCCGAAATGCCTGAACCACCCCAAGATGAACCGGCGCCGCCTGATAACGAGCAGCCGTCCGACACCGAGCAGCCACCTGACTCGCCCGATTCAACCGAAGAAGACACGCCGCCGCAAAACATGGGCGAGTTGCTGTTGGAAGCCGCCTTGGCAAGTTTGCCGCCAGATGTTTTAGCCCAGTTGGCCCTAAGCAGCAAAACCCAAATCAAGGGGGGTGGCCAAAGCCGCAGTGGTGATGTGCGACAAAGCCGCAGCCGAGGCTCGCCCCTGCCGCCCCGCCCTGGGCTGCCGCGCCAAGGCGCCCGCTTGCACGTATTGGCAACCCTGGGACACGCAGCGCCGCGACAAAAGCTGCGTGCGCCTTTGGCTTCTTCACTGGGTGCTGCCAGTCGTTTGGCCATTCGTGCCGAAGACTTCCACATCCACCGCTTTGCTGAGCGCACCCAAACCTGTTTGATTTTTGCCATTGACGCCTCGGGTTCGGCGGCGCTGCACCGCTTGGCCGAGGCCAAAGGCGCAGTGGAGTTGCTGCTGGCGCAGTCGTATGCGCGGCGCGATCAGGTTTGTGTGGTGGGTTTTCGGGGTACCCAAGCCGAAGTGTTGTTGCCGCCTACCAAGTCCCTGGTTCGCGCCAAGCGCAGCTTGGCCGGTTTGCCCGGTGGCGGCGGCACCCCCTTGCCCCATGCCATGAAATTGGCGCTGGAACTCGCCTTGCAACAGCGCCGCTTGGGCGTCACCCCCAGCCTTGTGATGCTGTGCGATGGCCGCGCCAATGTCAGCTTGCAAGGCAGTGGTGGACGGGCGCAAGCTTTTCAAGAATCCCTGTCGCTGGCCAATGCCTGGCGTTCGCAAGGTTTGCAAAGCATTTGGATAGACACCTCAGCCCGACCTGAACCGCAAGCCGAGCAACTGGCGCAGGCCATGGGCGCACGCTATGTGCCATTGCCCCAAGCCAACAGCCAGCGCATGGCGCAAGTGGTGCAAGCTGCCACCCGTCACAGCGAGCCCGACAGGGCGAAGCTGTCCAACTAGACCGCAGCCGTGGACTGGCAAGCGCATCACCACGATTGGCCACACGCGGACCGCAGCCGGTTTGTAGAGGCAGGTGGTGTGCGCTGGCATGTGCAACAAGCCGGTCAGCAAGGACCCAAGGTTTTGCTCATCCACGGTACCGGCGCGTCAGGCCACACATGGCGCGATTTGCTCTGGCCTTTGGCCGAACACGCACAGGTGTGGGTGGTCGATCTGCCTGGCCATGGCTTCAGCTCGCTGGCGGCGGGCCAAGGCATGTCCATGAGCGGCATGGCCTCCAGCTTGCATGCTTTGATGCAAACACTTGAAGTAGCAGTGGACGTGTTCATTGGACACTCGGCAGGCGCGGCGATTGCTGCGCGTATGGTGGTCGACCACCGCCTCACACCCCAAGCGCTGATCGGCATCAACCCCGCTTGGTTGCCCCTGCCAGGTTTGGCGGGTTTGCTGTTTCCGCCCACCGCCAAGCTCTTGGCACTGACCTCCCACGTACCGCAATGGTTTGCCAAGCAAGCCAGTTCCCCCGGCATGTTGGACAAATTGCTAGAGAGCACCGGTTCGGTGCTGGACGAGACGGGAAAAGCGCTTTACGCGACGTTGGTAGCCAGCCCCGAGCATGCCCAAGGTGCTTTGAAAATGATGGCGGCTTGGGATCTGTCTGTAGGTCCGTCCATGCTGCGCCAATTGCGCTGCCCTGTGCATATCTTGGTCGGCGCCAACGACCGCGCCGTGCCCCCCGCGCAAGCCCAGCAAGCGCTGGCCTTGCTTTCAAACGGCCACTTGGAGACTTGGGTGGGGTATGGGCATTTGGTACACGAAGAAGTACCTTTGCAAACCTTAGAGTTTTTGCAAAAGATTGCTTCGCTGCGCTCACAATGACGACCCCACACGTCACTGCGAGGAACGCAGTGACGAAGCAGTCAGGTCTTGGCCATGCCCATCAAATGCGCCATGTCCTTGAAGAAAATCTTCACGTGGGCCATGGGTTTTTTACGCTCTAGCTTTTTGTTCATATAAGAGTCAAAAGTGAGTTTTTGCACGTCTTTGTCTTCGCACATCTTGACAAAACTTTCGCGGCGTTTGTCGGTGCTGTACCAAAAATATTGCATGATGCCCAGCACCAAAAACACAGTACCGTGGTCCTTCATGAAGCGCTTACGGGCTTGCTTCAAGGCCGCTGGATTGCGTTGTGTCAGGCAAGCGTGGGCAGCATCCGCTGCCAACCTGCCGCCCAGCATGGCGTAGTAAATGCCCTCACCCGACGCCGGTGCGACCACGCCTGCTGCATCTCCCGCCAACACCACATCGCGGCCGTTGTCCCAGCGGGGCAAGGGTTTCATGGGCAAGGGCGCACCTTCGCGGCGCAATACCGTGGCGTTTTGCAAACCTGCGGCATCGCGCAAGCGCCCCACCGCTCCGCGCAGCGAAAAACCTTTGTCCGCGCTGCCCGTACCCACACTCATGGTGTCGCCATGGGGGAACACCCAGCCGTAAAAATCGGGCGACAAACTGCCTCGGTAGTACACATCACAACGCGAGGGATCTGACTCGGTTTGCACCATGTTCTCGGGTGTTTTGACAATCTCATGATAGGCAAACACATACTTGGTTTTTTCTGCACCAGGCACGGATTGACGCGCCACTTCAGAGCGAGCGCCATCGGCACCAATGATGCAACGGCCTCGCACACTGGCGGCTTTTTCCATGCCGTCGTCGGTGCGAATGGTGAAGTGCACACGGCTAATACCATCTTCGTCGCGGCTGAGTTTGTCAAAAATACCTCGCTGACGCACCGCGCCGTGGTTTTCTGCTCGCACACGCAACCATTCGTCGAACTGGTCGCGGTTGACCATGCCCACAAAGCCACCTTCGATAGGGATGTCCACTTTCTTGTCTTTGGGCGACACCATGCGAGCCGCCCGTGCTTTGGCCACCAAGAGCTCATCGGGGATCGCGAAGTCTTTGATCAGACGCGGCGGAATCGCGCCGCCGCAGGGCTTGATGCGCCCTTGCCTGTCGAGCAACAGCACATGGCGGCCCAGTTTGGCCAAGTCATCGGCGGCGGTGGCGCCAGCTGGCCCGCCACCAACCACCACCACGTCATAAGTCAAGTTTTGCATGAGAGTGCTCCTGAATAGATTGCGCTATAGAAAAAGAAAAAGGGATGGCATTGGCCTGAGATGTAAGAACGTGTTGGGGGGCGTTGCGCCAAGCAAATGCACTGACCATCATGCCGGCCACCAGTAAGGGCACACCGAAAGCGCTGAGGCTTAAAGCGCGGCCCACTGGGTCGCGCATGAAACGCATCATCAAAGGGGTTTGCGCGTAAATCAGCAGCAACACCGCCACCGCGTAAGGCAACAAACCCCAATACAGCAACAAAGCCACCACCACAAATTGGGGCAGCAACATGACCCAGCAAGCGGTACCCGCCGCGCCCTTGACGCCGAGTTGTACCGGCAATGACCAAATACCCATTTGTCGGTCGCCTTCGATGGCTTTGAAGTCGTTCAAAGTCATGATGCCGTGGGCTGCCAAGCTGTAGAGCAGCGCCAAGGTGATGATGTGGGCGTCAGGCATGGCGCCACCCAACATGACCGCAGCGCCTGTGATCCATGCCAAACCCTCGTAACTGAGCGCACAAGCGGCGTTGCCAATCCAACCATCTTTTTTGAGGCGAAAAGGGGGTGCGCTGTAGGCCCACGCCAAGGCCAGCGCCAGCAAAGTGGCACGAAATGCCCAAGTGCCTAGCTGCCAAGCCCAAAGCATGGACAACAAAGTCCAAACGATGGCGATGTACAAGCCCCAGCGCCCAGGAATGCGCCCCGAAGGAATGGGCCGCTGAGGTTCGTTGATGGCGTCAACGTGGCGGTCAAACCAATCGTTCACCGCTTGACTGCAAGCGCAGACCATGGGGCCCGCCAACACCATGCCACTCAGGATGAGTAGCCAATGCTCACCAAACGATTGCCCAGAAGACACCGCGCCACAAGCAAATGCCCACATGGGCGGGAACCAAGTGACGGGCTTGAGAAGTTGTAAAACAGCGGAAGGTTGGGGAAGCGCCATACTTCCCATTTTTCATTTGACAGAAACAAATGTCAATCTAAGTTGACGCTTTTTTGCATGGCCTAGGGTTTACTCTGACTCGTCTTCGGCAACCATGCCATAACGGTGCAACTTCACATACAGGCTTTGCCGTGACAAACCCAGCATCTCGGCCGCCGAGGCACGGTTGTTTTGGGTGAGTTCAAGTGCAGCATGTATGCACATGCGCTCGATCATGGTGCTGGTTTCACCCACGATTTCTTTCATCGGCATACGCCCGACCAACTGCGACAACTGTGCCACCGAGTCGGCCATGCCACCACTGGTGGCGGGCATGACGTCGCGCCCGTGTGCGCCAGACAGTTGATGGAAGAAAAAGCCGTAGGTGGGGTCGTCGCCGTTCAAGGTCACAGCAGCGATATCGACCGGAATGAGCACGCCCACCATGCTGCGCAGATCGGTGGCAAAGCTGCGCAAGGTGCGTGACTGGCGCAAGTTGGTCAACAGCACGCCAAGGTCTACGCCGCCTCTGGCCAACCAATCTTCCAAACTTTTATTGATCAGTACCGTATGCGAGGCGACACCCACCATGCTGCAAAACTCGGGGTTGCTGGCAAGGATGGTGCCCATGCGATCGGCCACCACAAAACCCACGGGCGCTTGGTCCAAGGCATGGTGGAACCAATTGATCACAGGGGCCTCGGTGTGGCTGGTTTGTTGCGCGCTCAGAGCTTGCAAACGCAACAGATATTGCGGACCACCCTCTTGCACAAATATGGACACATGCAAATTGCAGTCGCGATCTGCGTTGAGGTAGCGCACCCGCCCAGACTCCATGCGACCCGTGGTTTGGGCTTGGCGCAACAAAACCTCCAAAGCCTCGCGTTTATCGGGGTCGAACAACTGCGCGACATCGCTGCCCGGCAGTTTGCGGCTGAGGTCTTTGAATACCAACTGAGCAGCGCCGTTGGCTTCCATGACGCGGCGTTGCGCCACATCAACGACCAACATAGGGTCAGCCACTGACTCGAACAACAACCGGTAACGCGCCTCCATGTGACGCAGGCGCAAAAAATCGCGCTCCATCGACTGATGCGCCTCGACCAAACGGCTTTGCATTTGCGACAAACCGCTTAAATCGCGCCCGAAAAGCCAAACCGTGCCGTCTTTTTCTTGGAGCACCAAACTGACTTGCAAAGGCAGTTCTTGGCCTGCTGTAGGTGAAAAATTGACATGGCGCCACATTGGAGCGTCAGACTTGCCTACCGCAGCCAACATAAGTCCAAATTTATCTTTGCTGTCATGGCTGATGTAGTCATGGATCGAACGACCCTTGAATCCTGAACTGTCTAAACGCTGTAAATCTTTGCCAAATATTGTCACTTCAAGCACAGTCGATTGCCGGTCTAACACCATCATGATGTCAACCAAAGTTGGCAACAACTGCTGTAAATGCGAGGTGCTTAAATCGGGTGTTTTCAAGATCAGAAGGCTTTAATGGGTTAAAACAATAGAAATGACATTGGCCAAACCTTCTGGCGAGAGGAAACACACTGCAAGCTTTGGGTAAACACCTATTCTAAGCCTGTTTGTCCAAGCTAAGTGTCACTTGAAAACCGCCGAATCCGAGGCTTTACCCATCCGCTTACGCGCTTGCTCGACCTGCTGCATCGCCATCAATTGCGCCTGATCGGCATGCAAACACGCAAAATCAGCCCCCAGCCATTCACACAATTTGGCATGTTTGGCCAGCATCGGACCGCCCACCATGACCAATAAACCAGGGTTGAGAGACTTTTTCCGCAAATTGGCGATCAATTGCTTCAAGTAGCCAAACTGCTTTTCATCTGATACCGATAAACCAATCAAATCGACATGACTTGACTGCACCATGATCGCCATGTCGGGCTCGCGCCAAGTGGTGCCGCCCAATATGTGCCAGCCATACCGCTTGAAATACTGCGAAAGAATGAGCAGCCCCAGCGAATGCTGCGAGTTAGGTGTATTGACCAACATGGCGCTGTAATTTGATAAGCCACCGCATTTGGGTCCTGAGCGCACAAAGTCGGCGCTGTGGCTGTAGACCAATTCTTGCAGTCGGTAACTGGCTTGGGTAACGTCAACAAAGTCGATTTCATCCCGCGCCCACCAATCGTGAAACAAGCGCGCCGCATTCGGAATGGTTCGAAAAAACAAAGTTTCCAAGCCCAAGCCTTGTCCGAGCATGTTCAAGACAGTGGATTCAAGTTCCCTTGCCTGCAAAGACAAGCAGGCCTTGCCCAAAACTTCACTTTGTTGCTTGGCAAGACCAATGTCGACGGGTGCAGTGGCCGAATGGTTCAGCAATTGGGGAATCACGTGCGCTTTAATCGCCAAGCTCAATGGAGCGTTCATGGCTTGTCTTTCTTGCTGGTCCATGGCTGAATTTTCAAGTTTGGTGCGTTCACAATTCGAAAGTTGTCTAAGTGTCATATTTTTTTGACACATCAAGACTAGGGAAAACCCCATTAATGTCAGTATTAAATAACGTCAATTTAAGTTGACACTATGCGCATAGGCATCTAAAGTTAATCGACTTTGAAAACAACTCTGAACCCATGAACGAAGCTTCTGCCACCACCGTCATCAGCGCGGGTTTGTACACACCCGAAGAACGCGTTCGCCGTGACAGCACCATATGGACACCAGTCCAAGGCTTTTTGGCGGCTTTTCAGTTCATCGTGTTTGGCATCAGCGTGTGTTTGATTACCCGTTATATGGTCACCGGACAAGGCGAAACCTTGGCGGTGTGGTCGGTGGTTTTCAAGACTTTGGTGCTTTACAGCATCATGGTCACCGGCTCGATTTGGGAAAAAGTGGTGTTCGATAAATGGCTGTTTGCCAAGTCTTTCTTCTGGGAAGACGTCTTTAGCTTCTTGGTACTGGGCTTGCACACCGCTTACCTGTGGGCGCTGTTCACGGACAGCATGTCCACTCGCGACCAGCTATGGTTGGCGCTGGCTGCCTATGCCGCTTACGCCATCAATGCGGGGCAGTTTCTTTGGAAGCTCAAAGCTGCGCGTATCCAAGAGCGTGCCACCCTGGCTTTGCAAAAGGAGTTGTCTGCATGAATGCCGTCATCCCCATTCGCAGTGACGCCGCAGGCTGCTCCGAACCCACGATTCGCACCGAAAAAGGCCAGCGCGAGGTGTTTTGCGGCTTAACCGGCATCATTTGGTTGCACCGAAAAATTCAAGATGCTTTCTTCTTGGTTGTTGGCTCGCGTACCTGCGCCCACCTCATACAGTCAGCAGCAGGCGTGATGATTTTTGCCGAACCGCGTTTTGGCACCGCCATCATTGATGAGCGCGATTTGGCCGGCTTGGCCGACTGCAACGACGAACTCGACAAGGTGGTCAACAAACTGCTCAACCGTCGTCCCGATATTCGCACCTTGTTCTTGGTGGGCTCTTGTCCCTCCGAGGTCATCAAACTCGACCTGTCCCGTGCTGCCCAACGATTAAGCGTTGTGCACAACCCCATGGTGCGGGTGCTGAACTATTCCGGCAGCGGCATTGAAACCACCTTCACCCAAGGTGAAGATGCCTGCTTAAACGCCATGGTCCCCGTGCTGCCTATCCTGCCGCAGGGCAATGGCAAACGCCTGCTGGTGGTGGGCACATTGGCCGATGTGGTCGAAGACCAAATGCGTCGCTTGCTGGCAGACATGGGCATCACAGCGGTAGATTTTTTCCCACCCCGCAACAGCACCGAACTGCCAGCCATTGGGCCTGACACCCTCTACCTGTTAGCGCAACCTTTTTTAGCCGATACCAACTTGTCGCTTGAGTCACGTGGCGCAAAGCGACTCGCCGCGCCCTTCCCTTTAGGCGCCGAAGGCACCACGGCTTGGTTGCAAGCCGCCGCCACAGCTTGGGGGGTGCCCAGCACAGAATTCGAAGCCGTCACCCGCGCACCCCGCCAACGCGCCGAGGCTGCATTGCTTCGCCAAAAGCTGCATTTGGAAGGCAAAAAAATCTTCTTCTTCCCCGACTCTCAGTTGGAAATTCCTCTTGCGCGTTTTCTCAGCCGCGAGTTGGGCATGGTGCTCGACGAAATCGGCACACCCTATTTGCATCGCAAGCTCATGGCCGAGGAATTGGCCCTGTTGCCCCCAGGCTCTCAAATCACCGAGGGCCAGCATGTGGAAAACCAACTCGACCGTTGTCACGCCGCCGCCCCCGACATCGTGGTGTGTGGCCTGGGCTTGGCCAACCCCCTTGAAGCCCAAGGCCTGACCACCAAGTGGGCTATTGAATTGGTCTTCACCCCTATCCAAGGTTACGAGCAAGCAGCAGACTTGGCCGAGTTGTTCAGTCGCCCCTTGCGTCGTCGCATCAAACTGGCTGCATAAGGCACACACCATGCAACTTACCCTCTGGACATACGAAGGCCCACCGCACATCGGCGCAATGCGTGTGGCTACTGCGATGACCGATGTGCATTACGTGCTGCATGCACCGCAAGGTGACACCTATGCAGACTTGTTGTTCACCATGATCGAGCGTTTGCCACGCCGCCCACCCGTCACTTACACCACCTTTCAAGCCCGCGATTTAGGGGGCGACACTGCCGAGTTGTTCAAAACCGCTGCGCGTGAAGCCAACGAGCGCTTCAAGCCCAACGCCATGCTGGTTGGTTCTTCTTGTACTGCTGAGTTGATCCAAGACGACCCTGGCGGTTTAGCCTTGGCGCTGAACCTGCCCATCCCTGTGGTGCCCTTGGATTTGCCCGCTTACCAGCGCAAAGAAAATTGGGGAGCCTCGGAAACTTTCTACCACTTGGTACGCGCCTTGGTACCCACGGGCAACCAACGCTCGCCCTTGGCGGGACGCACGGCGAGTTGCAATATCTTGGGTCCAACCGCTTTGGGATTTCGTCATCGCGATGATGTCAAAGAAATCCGCGCCCTCTTGCAAGAGCTAGGCATACAAGTGAATGTGGAGGCCCCTCTGAACGCCAGCGTCGCCGATGTGCGCCGCTTGGGCGAGGCCGATTTCAACGTGGTGCTATACCCCGAACTGGGTCGCACCACAGCCCAATGGTTGCAACGCAACTGCGAGCAACCCTTCACCCAAGCCATTCCCTATGGTGTCAATGGCACATTGGATTTCATTCAAGAAGTACGTACGCTGGCAGGCTTGGTCGACAGCGGCAAAACCTTGGCCGATTACAGCCAAGATTCACGCGCCAAGTGGTATGCCAAATCGGTCGACTCCACCTACCTCACCGGCAAGCGGGTGTTTGTGTTTGGTGACGCCACCCACGCCATCGCTGCCGCTCGTGTGGCGCACCAAGAGATGGGTTTCGAGGTAGTTGGTTTGGGCACTTACAGCCGCGAATTCGCCCGCGAGATGCGCGACGCAGCCAAGCTCTACGGCATCGAAGCCTTGATCACCGACGACTATTTGGAAGTCGAAGACGCAGTCAAAGCCATGCACCCCGAGTTGCTCTTGGGTACGCAAATGGAGCGCCATATCGCCAAGCGCTTGGGCGTTCCTTGCGCCGTCATTTCTGCGCCCATGCATGTGCAAGATTTCCCTGCCCGTTATGCGCCTCAAATGGGCTTTGAGGGCGCGAATGTCTTGTTTGACACCTGGGTACACCCTCTGATGATGGGTTTGGAAGAGCACCTCTTAGGCATGTTCCGCGAAGACTTCGAGTTCCACGATGGTGCGGCACCCTCGCACCTCGGCTCGGGCCATGGCATGACTCCCAAACCGATCGCGCCAGCACTTGAGGCAGCGAGTGCATCCTCCGGAAGCATCGAGTTGCCTTCACCCAACATCGCTAACCCAGAGACTGTCGCCAGCAACGAAAGCAGTTGGGCGCCCGAAGCCGAAAAAGAGCTCAAAAAAATTCCATTTTTTGTTCGCGGCAAAGCGCGACGAAATACCGAAACTTTTGCCCGTGAACGCGGTGTATCGCGCATCACGGTGGAAACCATGTACGAAGCCAAGGCTCATTTCAGCCGCTGAAGTCACACAGGAGTAACTCCATGATCGAAACCGCCACCATACCCGTCAACCAAATCAAGCGCGGCGGACGCCCTGACGGCGAGGGCAGCTTGCAAGTGCAGCTCGACCCCAGCGTCAAGATCGGCAATGCCAAAGTCTTTGCCATTTATGGCAAGGGCGGTATTGGTAAGAGCACCACATCTTCTAACCTGTCGGCCGCCTTTTCCAGACTCGGTAAGCGGGTGCTGCAAATCGGTTGTGACCCCAAGCACGACAGCACTTTCACGCTCACCAAAAAAATGCTGCCCACGGTGATTGATGTGCTCGAAACCGTGGACTTTCATGCCGAAGAGCTGCGCGTAGAAGATTTTGTGTTTCAAGGCTACAACGGTGTGATGTGCGTCGAGGCTGGTGGCCCGCCCGCTGGCACTGGCTGCGGTGGCTATGTGGTGGGACAAACCGTCAAGCTCTTGAAAGAGCACCATTTGCTGGAAGACACCGACGTGGTCATCTTCGATGTGCTGGGCGATGTGGTGTGCGGTGGTTTTGCAGCCCCCCTGCAACACGCCGACCGCGCCTTGATCGTCACCGCCAACGACTTTGACTCCATCTTCGCCATGAACCGCATCGTGCAAGCCATTGGTGCCAAGTCGAAAAACTACAACGTGCGTTTGGGCGGCGTGATCGTCAACCGCAGTGACGAGACCGACCAAGTGGACAAGTACAACGGGGTCACGGGTTTGAAAAACATGGCGCATTTCCCCATGCTCGACGAGATCCGCAAAAGCCGTTTACAAAAATGCACCATGTTTGAGTTGGAAGCCACGCCTGCGGTCAAAGCGGTGCAAGACGAGTACATGCGCTTGGCCGCTGCCTTGTGGGCCGGCACCGACCCGCTGCCCTCGATACCGATGAAAGACCGCGATATTTTTGATTTGTTGGGATTTGACTGACATGAACCAAGCCAGTTATGTCGAGCGCCGTGGCGAAATAGAACACTATTTCGACCGCACAGCAGCCAAGGCCTGGGAGGTGCTCACCTCCAATGCGCCGGTGGGGCGCATCCGCGCTACGGTGCGCAAAGGTCGTGATGAAATGCGCCACACGCTTTTGTCTTGGTTGCCCCAAGACATGCGTGGCCTGCGCTTGCTCGACGCTGGATGCGGCACCGGTGCTTTGGCGCAAGAAGCCATGTTGCGTGGCGCCGAGGTGCTGGCCATCGACCTTTCGCCCACCTTGGTTAACTTGGCACGCGAGCGCCATGCCCAAGACCTGCTCAGCAACCCCGCGCTCAGCGCCAAAGGCGGCAGCATCACGTTTTTGTCGGGTGACATGCTCTCGGCTGAGCACGGCGAGTTCGACCACGTGGTGTGCATGGATTCACTCATCCACTACGACACCCAAACCATTGCCAACGCGGTGGAGGCCTTGACCCAGCGCACCCGCAAATCGGTGTTGTTTACTTTTGCGCCGCACTCGCCACTGCTGGCGGTCGCCCATGCCATGGGCCGCTTGTTCCCGCGCTCTGACCGCTCGCCGCAACTGGCCCCCATTCGCAAAACCACTTTGCATGTGTACATCGAGCGCGGGGTGCGTGAGCACGGCTGGCGACCTGGCCACATGCAACGCGTCTCCAGCGGTTTTTATACCTCTCAAGCTTGGGAGTGGAAACGCAAATGAAGCTGGCCTTTCGTCCCCCCGCATGGATGCAATCCATCATGATGCAGTACGTTCCCTTCGCCGATGCGGCGTCGCCTGAACTGCCGCTGGGACGTATGTTGCGTTTGGCCATGTTCCAACTCTCCATCGGCATCACCATGGCACTGTTGGTCGGCACCTTGAACCGCGTCATGATTGTGGAGTTAGAAATTCCAGCAGCATGGGTGGCTATTGCGGTGGCCTTGCCCTTGGTATTTGCACCGCTGCGCGCCCTGATCGGCTATCGAAGCGACACCCATCCTTCAGCCTTGGGCTTGCGCCGTATCCCCTATATGTGGATGGGAAGTTTGCTGATGTTTGGCGGTTTGGCCATCATGCCATTTGCGCTCATGAATCTCAGCGAACCCCGCGAAGGCTATGTGTTGGTGGGTCGCTTGGGCGCGATCTTGGCGTTTTTGATCGTGGGTGCGGGGATACAAATTACCCAAACGGCTGGTTTGGCGTTGGCAACCGACGTCTCCCCCGAAGACAAGCGCCCCCGTGTGGTGGCTTTGCTCTACGCCATGCTCTTGGTGGGCTTGATTGTGGGCAGTACCTTGCTAAGTGTTTTGCTGGTCAACTTTTCGCCAGTGCGCCTGATTCAAGTGGTACAAGGTTGTGCGGCGCTTGTCATTTTCATCAACCTCATTTCACTGTGGAAACAAGAAGCGCGTGGAGCCAAACGTGGTGCTCGCCAACCCGATGGTTTTTCCCATAATTGGAAAGCCTTTATCGCTGTACCCCATATGAAGCGTTTTTTATGGACGGTGGGTTTGGGTTCTGCGGCATTCAGCATGCAAGACATCGTGCTCGAACCCTATGGTGGACAAGTCTTGGGCTTGAATGTGGGCATGACCAGTGGGCTGACTGCTTTGAGTGCAGGCGGTGCATTGCTTGCTTTTGCCTTGTCCTCCCGCTTTTTGCGAAGCATTGATGCGGTGCGGCTTGCGGCCATAGGGGCTTTGCTGGGTTTGCCTGCTTTTGCTTGCGTTATTTTTTCTGCCCCCTTGGGCTCAGCGCTGATGTTTCAAACAGGTGCTGCCTTGATTGGCTTTGGCGGCGGCTTGTTCTCTGTGGGCATGTTGCTCACTGCCATGGAGATGACGCAGTCAGAACAGGCGGGCATGGTTTTGGGGGCTTGGGGCGCGGTGCAAGCGACTGCCTCGGGCGTGGCCATGGCTTTGGGCGGTGTTGCCCGCGATGTGGTCGGTCAGATGGCCACACAAGGCCGTCTTGGCGAAGTCCTCATCTCCGACGTCACGGGCTACAACTTTGTATTTCAGACCGAGATGGTCATGATGTTTGTGGTGTTGGTTGCTTTGGGGCCTTTGGTCAGCCGTCGGCCGACATTGACCCCAAGGTCTGCAGGGTTAGGACTGGCAGAACTGCCAGGTTGAATGGTTTTTTAGGCGCACATAAAGGAGACTTGCCATGGGAACAGGTGCTATTACCCAGTATGTAGATGTTGCACAAATCGTGCTGTACATGTTTTGGGCTTTTTTTGCTGGTTTGATTTATTACCTTGTACGCGAAGGCCACCGCGAAGGTTATCCGATGGACAACGGCCATTTACAGGGTGGCCCGGTACAAACCGGCTGGCCCGTACCCGAGCCCAAAGTGTTTAAGCTGGCCGATGGCCGTGAAGTGTTGGCACCGGACGTCAATCGTGTCGATAGCAGCTACACCGCGCAACCCACACATCGTTGGTTGGGCGCGCCCTTAGAGCCCGTGGGCGATCCCTTGTTGGCGGGCGTAGGCCCAGGCGCTTGGGCAGCTCGCGCTGATGAGCCTGACCTTTACCACGGCAACCATATCAAGATCGTGCCTCTGCGCATTGCCGCCGACCACGGCGTGATGTCGCCCGACGTCGATCCCCGCGGTTTGCCTGTTTATGGTGCTGACAAGCAACTGGCTGGCACCGTCAAAGACCTTTGGATTGACCGCGCTGAATTGATGTTCCGCTATCTGGAAGTCGACTTGAAGAGTGGTGGCACCGTGCTCTTGCCCATGACTTTTTCGCGCATCAAATCCAGCGGCGTGTTCGTGGGTGCCGTCTTGGCCGCGCAATTTGCCAATGTTCCCAAAACCAAAAGCATGGAACAAATCACCTTGCTTGAAGAAGAAAAAATCACCGCCTATTACGGTGCTGGCACCTTGTACGCCACACCCGAACGTCAGGAGCCACTGTTTTGAACGTCAATCCTCATCACGAACACGAGTTTGAGGCCGCCCCTGGGCTGCCCGAGCGCTTGCCCGCTGACGAACGTATTTTGTGGCAAGGCGCACCGCAATGGCGATTGGTGGCAGTGCATGTCTTTCATGTGCGCACTTTGGCTTGGTATTTCGCTGCCATGATGCTGCTGCAAGCCACCTACCTTTTGGGTGAACCCGAGCGCAATCTGTTCAAACCGCTGCTGCTGAGCTTTTTGCTCAGTGTCATCTCGCTGGGTATTCTCAGCCTGATGGCTTGGCTGACTGCGCGTACGGCCCTCTACACCCTCACCAACAAGCGGGTGGTCATGCGCATTGGTGTGGTGCTGACGCTCACCTTCAATTTGCCTTTGCGTATGTTGGCGGCGGCCTCACTCAAAACCAACCCTGATGGCACGGGCGACATCGCCCTCAAATTGGCTGGCAATGACCATATCGCTTGGCTCAACCTGTGGCCCCACGCCCGTCCTTGGGCACTGCGTCACCCCGAACCCAGTTTGCGCTGCATTGCCAATGTCGGCGATGTAGGCGAACGCATTGTGCAAGCTTGGCAAGCTGTCAACCCGCACATGCCTGTGATGCTGGGTGACACATCGCCATCAACCGATGCGCCTCGCGCTTCCACTCAAGAAATTGCAGCATGAACCCTAGCCTTGCCAACGACGGATTGCCCGGCCGCCACGGCCTCACAGGATGGATATTTGTTGGCTTTTTGTCCAGCGTATTTTTGGTCGTCGCTTTGTTGCGCGGTCAAGGCATGGAAATCCCGCAAGACCAAGGCCCGGTGAGTTGGCAGCGCACGCTGCGTTTTGAAGACCGTCCGAATGGCGATGTCGCCGTGATGGATGGCCAATCCACCCTAGAAATTACCCGTTATGTGGGTGAGCAAGGTTTTGTGCGCGGCATCTTGCGCACCCTCTCGCGTGAGCGCATGCGCCGCGGCATTGGGTCTGGACCCACATTCGAGCTCATCGGTCACACCGATGGGCGCCTGACCCTGCTTGATCCGGCCACCGGACAACGTATCAATCTTGAATCTTTTGGTCCGACCAATATGTCTTCTTTTGCCAAATTGCAACCTGCGCCTGCGCATGCACCTGCACCTTCAACCTCAGTATCAGCCTCTCAGGAGTAAACCATGACCACCACCGCATCTTTGGAATTCGACCACGTAGAACTGCTCATCGGCAGTGTGGAGAGCGCCGCTGACGCCAACGCCAAGGCGGTTCGCAACACAGTTCTGAGCCCGCGCTTTTACACCACCGACTTTGCAGCCATGGACCGCTTGAACATTGAGTCCGTACGCGCTGAATGGGACGTCATGATGAAAGAGTACGAGGGCGACAACAACCACGACCACTTCCAACGCGATGCGCAATTTGCCGAAGAAGTCAAAACTCTGATGCCCCAACTGTCCCCTGAGATGCGTCAAGAATTTTTAGACTTTCTCATCAGCTCGCTCACCTCCGAATTTTCTGGTTGCATTCTGTACAACGAAGTGCGCAAAAATGTCACCAACCCCGACATCAAGCAGCTCATGACCTATATGGCACGAGATGAATCCCGCCACGCAGGTTTCATCAACCAGTCGCTCAAAGACTTCGATTTGGGTATCGACTTGGGGCAACTCAAACGCACCAAGTCTTACACCTTTTTCAAGCCGAAATTCATTTTTTACGCCACCTATTTGTCCGAGAAGATTGGCTATGCCCGTTACATCACGATCTTTCGCCAACTCGAGCGTCACCCCGATAAGCGTTTTCACCCCATCTTTCGCTGGTTTGAACGCTGGTGCAATGACGAGTTCCGTCATGGCGAATCTTTTGCGCTGATCATGCGCTCACAGCCCGAATTACTGCGCGGTATCAATTTGTTGTGGATTCGCTTTTTCATTGTGGCGGTGTACGCCACCATGTATGTGCGCGACCATACCCGCCCACTGTTACACGAAGCCATGGGCTTCAAATCCACCGAGTACGACTACGAGGTGTTTCGCATCACCTCGGAAATTGCCCGCCAAGTATTTCCTGTTGAAGTCGATATCGACCACCCCACATTCCGCGCTTGCATGGAACGGTTGGTTGAGCTCTCGATTGCCAATGCCAAGGCCAAAGAACGCGGCGGCGTGGTCGGCACCTTGCTACGCGCCACCACCGCAGTGCAAGCGGCATGGACTTTTGGTCGGCTTTATTTCCTGCCCGTCAAGCGCAACGACCTACCTGCCCAAATACGGGTTCAACCTGCTTGGTAAATCGGTCCACGTATGTCTGACTTCTTTTCGTCGATTCTGGGCGCAGCCTTGTTTTCTGTGTTCAGCTGGTGGCTGGGCACGGGTGCAATTTTGTGGCTGGTTCGCTTATCCCCAGCGAGTTTTCGCTGGAGCATGTTTGGACTGAGTTTTTTGTTGGGCTTGAGCCTATGGACGGCCTCCATCAGCATGCGCTCGCACACTGTCTTGAATGCCTACATCGGTTTTGTCAGCGTTATTGCCATGTGGAGTTGGCATGAGATGGCGTTTCTGACTGGCTGGCTCACCGGTCCAAGGCGCGTGGTGCAAGATAAAGGTTTGAATTTACGACAACGCTTTGTTCAATCTGTCCAAGTCTTGCTGCACCATGAACTGGCTTTGTTATTCAATTTTGGCTTGCTGGTGGCTATGCAGCAAGGTCAACCCAATCATATGGCCTTGTGCACTTTTGCGCTGCTGTGGTGTATGCGCTTAAGCGCCAAAATGAATTTATTTTTTGGCGTGCCTTTTGTCGGCGAACAATATTTGCCGGTGCATTTGCGCTACATCGGCAGTTATTTCAAGCAAGCGCCCATCACTTGGTGTTTTTACCTCACTATGGGTGTGTCGTGTGTGACCTGGGGCTGGATGGTATGGGAAGTTCAGAGCGGTTTGGTCTTGGTCAACGCTGCCTGGGTCTTGTTGTCTTCTTTGCTGGGTCTGGCCATCATTGAACATTTATTGATGGTGTTTGCCCTGCCATTGCAAAAACTCTGGGGCTGGGCCATGGTGCGCAGTCCCTACCGCAGAGAAATTTCTTCGTCCGAATTGCCTGTGCCTGTGACGCTACCCAAACAAGGAGATCCCGCATGAACGCTTTCAAGGCGACTGACGAGCGAGGCAACTACAAAGTGCCGCAGCAACCTCGTCGCGCCATCATCATCGGTAGCGGCTTTGGTGGCTTGGCTGCGGCGATTCGCTTAAGCGTCAAGGGCTACCAAGTTCAAATCTTTGAAAAACTGGACATGGCCGGTGGTCGTGCCTATGTTCACAAACAAGATGGCTTCACTTTCGATGCTGGCCCCACCATCATCACCCTGCCCTATTTGATTGAAGAGCTTTTCACGCTGTGCGGCAAAGAAATGAAAGACCATGTCGACTTGCGTTTGATGTCGCCTTTCTACCGCATCCGTTTCGATGACGGCACCCACTTCGATTACAGCAATGACGAGCAAGCCATGTTGGCTGAAGTTGCCAAGTTCAGCCCAGAGGATGTGCAAGGTTTTCAAAACCTCATGAAAGCCTCAGAAAAGTGCTACGAATTGGGTTTTCAAGAGATGGGCATGATTGCCTTTGACTCTGTGGCCAAACTTGTCAAAGCCATGCCAAACTTGGTTCGCATGAAAGCTTGGCGCTCGATTCACAGCATGGTGGCGCAATACATCAAGCACCCCAAGTTGCGCATCGTGATGAGTTTTCACCCCTTGCTGATCGGTGGCAATCCCTTTTCAGTTACCTGCGTCTATTCACTGATCCATATTTTGGAAAATCGATGGGGGGTGCATTCCGCCATGGGTGGCACAGGTGCCATCGTGCAAGCTTTGGTCAATTTGATACAAGCCCGCAACATCCCCATTCGCTACAACTCACCTGTGACGCGTATTCGTGTGGAAAATGGCGCAGCTGTAGGCGTTGAATTGGCCAGCGGTGAATTCATCGGGTCTGACATCGTTGTCAGCAATGCAGATGCGGCATGGACCTACAAAAACTTGGTTGAGCCGCAACACAGAAAACGTTGGACCAACCGTCGAATCGCCAATGGCAAGTATTCCTCGGGTTTGTTTGTCTGGTACTTCGGCACCAACCGCAAGTATGAAGATGTGCCTCACCACATGATGGTGCTTGGCCCTCGCTACAAAGAATTGCTGCAAGATATTTTCAAGAATCACAAACTGGCCAAAGACTTCAGCTTGTACCTCTACCGCCCAACCGCCACAGACCCATCTTTAGCCCCAGAAGGTTGCGACAGCTTTTATGTCTTGTCGGTGGTACCGAACTTAAGCAGCGGTACCGATTGGCCAGCCATCACCGAGCAGTACCGTGACACCATTGCCACAGTGTTGCAGGACGCGGTGTTGCCCAACTTGAAGCAGCATGTGGTTAGCTCCAAAGTTACCACGCCCCAAGACTTTCAAGACCGCTTGTGGTCTTACCAAGGTGCGGGTTTTGGCTTGGAACCGGTGCTCACGCAAAGTGCGTGGTTCAGACCGCACACCCGCAGTGAAGATGTGACAAATTTGTTCATGGTGGGCGCCAGCAGCCAACCTGGTGCGGGTGTTCCCAGCGTATTGATGTCAGCCAAATTATTAGAAGAGGTGGTTCCCCATGCCTTTGCCGTTCACTGACCAAGCTGACGACGATTTAGACGCTTGCGTGGAGATGATGCGTGGTGGCTCCAAAACTTTTTTTGCGGCCAGCCGTTTTTTACCACCGCGTGTTCGATCTGCCGCTATCGCTCTGTATGCGTTTTGCCGCGTCGCAGATGACATGGTCGACCAAGGGGGAGTGATCGAAGACAGCCTGCGTGTTTTGCATCACCGACTCGACCTGATGTACGCAGGTACACCCATGAACACCGTGGAAGACCGCGCTTTGTGCATTGTGGTGCATCGCCATGCACTGCCGCGCCATTTGCTTGACGCCTTGCTCGATGGTTTTGCTTGGGACGGGCATGGCCGCCAATATGAAACGATGGAAGATTTGCATGGCTATGGCGCTCGTGTGGCGGGCAGTGTGGGCGCCATGATGTGTTGGATCATGGGGCCACAACAGTCCTCCACCTTGGCGCGTGCCTGTGAACTGGGTGTGGCCATGCAGTTGACCAATATTGCACGTGATGTCGGCGAAGATGCCCGCAACA
>CAMDIP010000003.1 GCA_945899335.1 Bordetella parapertussis | reverse complement strand
CAAACCTTGAACCCACAACAAAAAAAGAAAGCTCTATTTATACCGACAAACGAGGTTGACAGCCTTGTTTTTTCAAGCCTAAGATTCTTAAGCATACTTGCATCACAACAACACAAAGGGAGACAACAGTGAAATTTAAATTTGACCGCTTGAAACTCAGTTGCGCCACGGCACTTGCCTCTGCGCTTCTGCTGTCGTCTGGCATGGCAAACGCCCAAAGCGCCGCACAAAAAGCGGTGGACGCCGCCAAAAAAATGTGCAACGGCAAGACCATCACCATCGTTTGGGAAGCAGGACTTCAGTCCCTCGATCCTAAAAACTTCTCTGGTCCGATGTGGGAAAAGCTGACCAGTTGCAAGATCAATGTGGTGGAAGTACCAACCGCTGAGATGTTCACCAAAATCATGCAAGAGTTCCGTGCAGGCACAGGCGCCTATGACGCATTGAATGTCATTCCTTCATGGATGCCCGACCTGGTGCAAGCTGGTGCATTAGAGCCTTTGGACACCATGGTGGACAAATACACCTACCGCGACGAGTTGCAAAAAATCGCGTCTACCTACCGTGACAACCAGATGAAGGTCAACGGCAAGATTTACGGCTTCCCCGATGACGGCGATGTCTTCATCATGTACTACCGCAAAGACATTTTTGCGGATGCGGCTTTGCGCAAAGACTTCAAGGCTAAGTACAGCTACGACTTGGCACCACCCACCACTTGGAAACAATTCTCAGAAATTGGCCAATTCCTGACTGAAAAACTCAAAGCCAAAGGTACTTACGGTGCTTCCCAGTTCCGCGAACCTGGCTACGGTAATTTCATGTTCCAAGAGCGTTTTCGCAACGAAGGCGGCAAGTTCTTTGACGCCAATATGAAGGCCACCATTAACGGACCTGAAGGCGTGAAGGTATTCACCGAGTGGCGCAACGAAAACAAATTCATGCCCCCAGGCGTGGAGAAATTTGGCTTCGTGGAAAACTTGGCCACCTTTGTCAAGGGCGAAAGTGCCATGACCATTTCTTGGCCGCCCTATGGACGATTCGCTGCCGGCTACATCAAAGATGAAGCCATGAAGTGGGTTCCCGAATCCAAAGTGGCAGGTAAAGTGGGTTATGCACTACCCCCTGGCGGTCACCCCGAGTTGGCAGCAGGTTTTGCCTTGTCGGTGGCGTCCACCAGCAAGAACAAAGAACTTGCTTATTTGTTCATCCAGTGGCTCAACAGTGAAGAAATCTCGATGCAACGGGTGCAACTGCCTTACGCACTGCGCGACCCCTTCCGCGACTCTCACTTCACCAGCAAGGAATACCTTGCCAAGTGGCCTGACGCCAAAGACTATTTGGCCGCCTTGCAAGCTGGCTCTAAATCAGGCCTGCTCGATTTGTCTTTGATTCAAACCGACAAATACGAAGAGGCCCTGCGCCAAGGCATCAGCCGCTTGTGGGCTGGAGACAACCCCAAAGCCATTTTGGATGACGTCGCCAAGTCGTGGGACGACACCACCAAAAAGGTGGGCCTGGACAAGCAAAAGGCTGTTTACAGCGCTTGGGCTGCCAAGGGTGGCGCTTATCCTAAAAAATAAGGCCTAAGGCCTTAACAGGCTTTTCCCGTCCTCAGTGCAGCGCCGTTTTGACGGCGCTGCCTGTTTATTCTTTATCTCCTTCATTCATCCGGTTGTCTTCTTTTGCGAACAGCATCTTCCTCTTCTCAGGCCCATGAGGCGCAAAAACAGTTTGCCCGCCTGCTTGTAGCGCCGGCCATGCTGGTGTTGCTGATGGTGGCTGTTTTTCCATTGGTTTATTTGATCTTGGTGAGCTTTCAAGGCATCACCATGATGGACAACAGTTCCGACTTTGTGGGTTTCATTAACTACCAAGCCATCTTGGAAGACACACGCCTGTGGCAAGCGCTTTGGCATACCGTGGTGTTTTTGGCCATTGCCCTGCCATTGGAATTGTTATTGGGCCTGTTGATGGCACAACTGTTTTTAGAAAAATTGCCAGGGCGACAAATCATGATCGGTTTACTGGTCTTGCCAGTCGTCATTTCGCCGATTGTGGCGGGTACGATTTGGTCGCTGATGTTTGATAACCGCTACGGTCCCATCAACCAAGTCTTAGGCTGGATGGTTGGCCATGAAATGCCACTTTTGTGGACCATCAAGCCCGAGTTGGTCTACCCTGCGATCTTGGTGGCAGAAGTTTGGCAATGGACGCCCTTTATGTTTTTGTTGCTGTTGGCTGCTTTGGCCAATGTGGACAAGTCGCAACTCGAGGCTGCTTCCATCGACGGTGCAGGTTATTGGCGTATCTTCTTTCGCATTGTCTTGCCGTCTATTTGGCCCGTCATGGCGATTGCCCTGCTGATTCGTATGCTGGATTTATTCCGCTTGTTTGACGTGGTGTGGACGCTGACGCAAGGAGGCCCCGGCACCATGACCGAAACCATATCCATCTTTACCTACAGCCAAGGTTTCAAGCAGTTTGAGACCAGCTACACCGCTGCGGTGGCTTTGATGATCGTGGTGTTTTTGAGTGCGGTCTTGATGTGGGCCTTAAAGCGTGTGGGGTTGTCTAGGTGAACAAAAGCCCCTTGTCCTACCGACTGCGTCAGCACTTGCGGCTTGTGCTGGCGATTGCTGTCACGCTGGTGTTTTTATTTCCTGTCTATTGGCTGGCGATGAACTCCTTCAAAACGGCGGATGAAATTTACTCTTCTCCCCCTGTATGGTGGCCTGCCAGCCTGCAACTCAACAACTACCTCGTGCTATTCAAAGATGGTGACGCGGTGTCTGTATGGAACAGTTTGGTGGTGTCAACCATCTCGACCGTGCTGGCCATGTCGCTGGGCACACTTTGCGCCTACAGCCTTGCTCGTTTTAAAACCGGTGGCGACCATTTGTCCAACTGGATCATCTCGCAGCGCATGGTGCCACCCATTGCGGTGGTGTTTCCCATATTTTTGCTGTATGTGTTCTTGGGCTGGGTAGACACTTATATTGGCATGATCTTGCTCTACACCGCTTTCAATTTGCCCTACGTCATTTGGATGATGCGCGGCTACATCCAAGACATTCCACGTTCTCTCGAGGAGGCCGCCTTGGTGGACGGCTGTACCCACTGGGAAGTATTTTGGAAAGTGGTCATTCCCATGTGCAAAGGCGGCTTGTTTGCGACAGCCATCTTCACTTTTATCTTTGCATGGAACGAGTTTTTGTTTGCGCTGGTGCTGACGCGAACCGAGGTTGTGACCTACACCGTGCAAGTGACACATTATTTAGGTGGGCAATCGAATTTTTGGACCAAGATAGCCGCCATGTCGGTGCTGGGAACATTGCCCGTCTTTATTGCCGTGGTGTTCATGCAGCGCTACTTGGTACGTGGCATTTCTCTGGGCGCGGTCAAAGGATAGAAACACATGGCAGATTTGCAAATTGAGACGCTTCACAAGTACTACGGTGACAACCATGTGGTCAAAGGCATAGACCTGTCTATTCCTGCGGGAGAGTTCACCGTGTTGGTGGGGCAGTCAGGTTGCGGCAAAAGCACCCTGCTCAGAACCATTGCCGGACTTGAATACGCAGACGCGGGAAGTATTTCGATAGCGGGACAAAGGGTGAACGACATGGCGCCCAAAGACAGAGACATCGCCATGGTGTTTCAAAACTATGCGCTCTACCCCTATATGACGGTGTTTGACAACATCGCGTTCGGCCTTCGCGCCAGAAAAACACCTGCCAAAGAGATTGCGCCCAAGGTGCAAAAAGCAGCCGATATGCTAGCCATCAGCCATCTGCTGGAGCGCTATCCGCGTCAGTTGTCGGGTGGACAGCTGCAACGCGTGGCGATTGGCCGTGCGGTGGTGCGCAATGCAAGGCTCTACCTTTTCGATGAACCGCTGTCAAATTTGGACGCACAACTGCGTGATGAGATGCGCGGCGAAATCAAACGCTTGCACCAAGACTTGGGTAAGACCATGATTTATGTCACCCATGACCAAATCGAGGCCATGACCTTGGCCGACCGCATTGTGCTCATGCGCGAAGGCCGTATAGAGCAACAAGGCGCTCCTTTGGAATTGTTCGAGCACCCAGACACCAAGTATGTGGCGGGCTTTTTGGGCTCGCCTTCTATGAATTTCATTCCTGCGCAACTGCACAGTGACGCATCTGGACTGTGTCTGAACCTGGCTGCGGGCCTGAGTCTGGCCCTGCCCAACTCACGCTTTGGCCATTTACAAGACCGAGTTGGCACTGCCGTTCTTTTGGGCGTTCGCCCAGAGCATATTCAACGCAAAGGGACCGAGCGACCAGGCATGGCACCTGTTCATGTGGACATTGAATTGGTGCAACCTACAGGCTCTCGTACCTTTGTCGAGTTCAAGCTTGGTGGCAAGCCCACAGTTGCTGAATTGCAAGCCCATGATGTGCAACGCAGTGGTGAACGCATTGCACTGGATGTAGACATGAACCGCGTTATTTTGATAGACCCGACCAGCGAGCAAGTCATTGCCAATGGTCGTCAACACTGATTTTTTAAGGAGTACAGCATGGCCTTGTCTGAACCTTCTTCTTTGCTTAAAACCACCGGCACCCTAGAAGCTGATTCGCTGGGCAAACACCTTCAGGTAGGTGCTTTGTCCGTCGAATTTGACAACGGTAATCTACGCTACATCCGACTTCATGGTGTAGAAGTCTTACGCGCTGTGTCCTTCTTGGTGCGAGATGAAAACTGGGGCACGTACGCAGCTACCCTGCGCAACTTGTCCATCGAACAAGACGAGCAATATTTTAAGATCAGCTATGCCGCCACTTGCAGCCGTGCAGACCAGTCCATCGACTACGAAGCCAGTATTGAAGGCCGTGCAGATGGCTCGTTGACATTTCGCGGCAAAGCCATTCCACGTACCGATTTTTTAACCGCACGAACCGGTTTCGTGGTGCTGCACCCACTGACCGGCGTGGTGGGTCAAGCGCTCAAAGTCGAGCATGTGGATGGCACAGTGACGCAAAGCGAATTCCCCCAGCAGGTCAACCCTGACTGTCCATTTCGCGATGTCCGGGCCTTGTCGCACCAAGTCTTCCCTGGCGTATGGGCGCGCTGTGAAATGCAAGGCGATGCATTCGAGATGGAAGACCACCGCAACTGGACCGACGCCTCCTTTAAAACCTATGTGCGTCCCTTGGCTCGGCCTTGGCCTTATGTGTTGCCAGCGGGTGTGGCCGTCGAGCAATCGGTCAAGCTGGCCATTTCCGGCCAACTCCCGAAAGCGCAAACTTCGTCTGCGAGTCGCTCGATTGAATTAACCGTTGGTCTAGCCAGCCAAACCTTGGTACCACCCATTGGCATCGGGATGCCTGCCGAGGAGGTGGATGCGGCCTTGGCCAAGCCTGCTTTGATGCGTTTGTTGTCACCCCAATTTTTGGTGTGTCACTTTGACCCGCGCCAACACCACAACACCGCATTGCTTGGCAAGTACCAGCAACTGGCCTCAGAACTCAAGGCCGAGCTGATGTTGGAGGTGGTGGTGCAAAGCCTCACCGACTTTGCCAGCGAGTTACATGGCGTGGCCCAAATGGCCAAAGCTGCAGGATTGCAGGTGGATATGTTGGCTGTGTGCCCTGTGGGGCATTTGAAATCAGTGCTGCCAGGTGGAACCTATCCACCAGCACCAGAGCTTGCTGACCTGTACCAAGCTGCACGCTCAGCTTTCCCTTATGCCCAACTGGGCGGCGGCATGTTTTCATTCTTCACCGAACTCAACCGCAAACGCCCGCCTGCGGTTGGTTTGGACTTCGTCACCAACTCCACCAGCCCCATCGTTCACGCGGCCGATGACCGCTCTGTCATGGAAACCTTGGAAGCTTTGCCTTGGCAAATCGAAACTGCCAAGCACTTCACTGGTGGCAAACCGCACCACGTTGGCCCCAGCGGCATAGGCGCTCGTGACAACCCGCATGGCGCGACTTTTTCACCGAACCCCCACAACGCCCGTGTGTGTTTGTCCAAGATGGACCCAAGGCAACGCGGTCTGTTTTCTGCTGCTTGGACCTTGGGCTATATCAGCACTTTGGTGCATGCAGGGGTTGATCGCATCAGCATGGCCGCACCTACGGGGCCTTTGGGGATGATTTACACGCACCAAGCAGACTTCAAACAACCTTGGTTTGATGACTTACCAAACAAGCATTCACAGCAAGCTGTTTTTCCTGTTTTTCACACCATGGTGTCTTTGCATTGCGCCAGCGGTCACCCACTGGTGAAGGTGAGCTGCAGCGACGCCGCTCGAATCAGCAGCTTGGGCTGGTCGGACAGCAAAGGCAAAACCCTGTTGATCGCCAACATGAGCGCACAAACAGCAGATGTCCACGTCAAAGGCTTAAGCGCCCACACTTCTTTCGGTATGCTTGACGAGTCTTACTTCACACATGCCACCACCGATGCATACGCTTTCCGCCAAGCCAGCCAATGGCTACCTAAGAATCACACGCTCAGCTTGGGCGCTTACGCTGTGGCTTGTTTGTACCAACCGCATGGCTAAGTCATGAGCTTGCTCCTGGGTTGCATTGCCGACGACTTCACGGGTGCAACCGATTTAGCCAACAACTTGGTACGCGCAGGTATGCGGGTGGTGCAAACCATAGGCGTTCCCACCAGCCCACTTCCTGCCGATTGCAATGCGGTGGTCGTGGCGCTGAAATCCCGCACCATTGCGCCTGCTGATGCTGTGAAGCAGTCGCTTCAAGCCTTGGCTTGGCTGCAAGAACAACAAGTTCAGCAGATATATTTCAAATACTGCTCCACTTTTGACAGCTGGTACAGCGGCGATGTGCGCGGCAATATCGGCCCTGTCACCGAAGCACTTATGGACGCACTGAGCTGCCCTTTCACCATTGCGACCCCCGCTTTCCCCGACAACCAACGAACAGTGTTCAAAGGCCATCTGTTTGTGGGAGAGGTGTTACTGAGCGAGAGCGGCATGAAAAACCACCCGCTAACCCCCATGCTCGACGCCAATTTGGTGAATGTGCTGCAAGCGCAGTGCCAGCGCAAAGTGGGCTTGATTGACTTTAAAACCGTAGCGCTTGGTGGAGCTGCTGTCACCGCACGTGTCGCTGAGTTGCAAGCCCAAGGCGTATCCATTGCGGTAGTGGATGCCTTGTCGAATGAAGATTTATACAAGCTCGGGCCCGCACTTAAAGACATGCGTTTGCTCACTGCAGGATCGGGTGTCGCCATCGCTTTACCCGCCAACTGGGGCATCGCACCCTCTGCCGCCAGCGCACAATTGCCACCCGCGATGGGTTTGAAAGCCATCGTCAGCGGCAGCTGCTCGCAGGCCACCCAAGGGCAGGTTTCGCATTTCGTGCAACACCACCCCCAGCAAGCTTGGCAACTTGATCCTTTGAAGTGGGCACTCAACACCCCCGTGGCCGAGCTTGCTGGACCGGTATTGCAATGGGCCCAAAAGCATCTGCAGCTGGGGCCAGTCTTGGTTTATTCCACCGCCGATGCGACACAAGTGCAAGCGGTACAAGCCCAATTCGGTCTAGCCCAGGCTGGTGAACGCATGGAGCAGGTTTTGGCTTACATTGCCCAAGGCTTGGTAGCCATGGGCGTGGGTCAGTTGGTGGTGGCTGGCGGCGAGACTTCAGGCGCATGTGTGCAGGCTTTGCACGTGACCCAAATGCACATCGGTGCGCAAATCGACCCAGGTGTTCCTTGGTGCCACGCCAACAGCCAGTCTGGTGCAGTCTCGGGACTTCACCTGACTTTAAAGTCTGGCAACTTTGGCACCCCAGACTTTTTCACCAAGGCCTTTCAAAGCTTGCACGGACCAGTGCTTTAATTGCAGCCATGAACTTCTCTACGGATAACGCCGCTGTTCGCGAAGAAATATGCCGCATTGGCCAAAGCCTGTTTGCGCGGGGCTATGTACACGCCAGCGCAGGCAATATCAGCGTTCGCTTGGACGATGGTTTTCTCATCACACCCACTGACGCATGCCTTGGTTTTTTGCAGCCCGATGAATTGGCTTTTGTCGATGCCCAAGGCGTACAGATCAGCGGCAAACGGGCCAGTAAAACCATATCGCTGCACCAAGCCATTTACAGCGCGGCCATGGTTCTCTCGGTCAATACCCGCTGCGTCATTCACACCCACAGCACGCACTTGGTGGCACTCAGCCTGCGCGATACCCCCTTGCCCACCGACTTGGGCGCAGAGTTGCTACCACCCATCACACCCTACTTTGTCATGAAAGTCGGTCATGTGCCCTTGATTAAATACCACCGCCCAGGCGCCCCCGAAGTCGCCAAAGTGGTGGCGAGCACCATACAGCGCTATGCCGAGCAAGACCTGCCGCTGCACGCAGTCATGCTTTCGCGGCTGGGTCCCAATGTATGGCACGACACGCCAGCGCAGGCCATGGCCACGCTGGAGGAGTTGGAAGAAACCGCCCGATTGCAGCTGCTGTGCCCTGCCCCCGATTTGACGGCCGTGCAGATAGACGAATTACGCCAAACCTTTGGCGCCCACTGGTAATCCCCGGAGCCCCCATGCTGCACTTTGCTGCCAACCTGTCTTTTTTGTATAACGATGTTTCGTTCACCGAGCGCTTTGCGGCGGCGGCCCACGATGGCTTCAAGGGTGTGGAGTATTTGTTTCCCTACGAATTCGACTCGCACGATTTAGCCAAGGCACTGAAGGACAACGGCTTGAAACAAGTGTTGTTCAACGCCCCGCCTGGCGGCACCGACCGCGCCAGCATGTCACACGCTTGGGAACAAGGGGTACGTGGCACCACCTGCTTGCCAGGTCACGAGGCCGAGTTTCGCAGCGGTTTTTTGACCGCTTTGGAATATGCCGAGGTCATGAACTGTCCACGCATTCATGTGATGGCCGGTTTGGTTCCCCCAGAGTTACGGGTGGCCAGTGCATTGCCGCCAGAACTGAGCACCAGCGGCACCTATGCCCGAACCCCTGGCCCTATGCGCGACACTTACATCAGCAACCTGAGTTGGGCCTGCGAGCAGGCTGCCAAGGCGGGGCGCGATGTGTTGATCGAGCCCATCAATACCCGCGACATCCCGCACTTCTTTTTGAACCGCCAAGACGATGCGCATGCCATTGTCAAAGAGGTGGGCATGGTCAATCTGAAGGTTCAGTTTGACCTCTACCACTGCCAAATAGTCGAAGGCGATGTGGAGAAAAAGATTCGTCACTACCTGCCCAGAGGCGATGTGGGGCATTTCCAAATCGCGGGTGTGCCCCAGCGCCACGAACCCGACACCGGTGAATTGCACTACGACACAGTGTTCAAGGTCATGGAAGAAGTCATTGCTGCGAACAACTGGCAAGGCTGGGTAGGTTGTGAATACCGTCCGGCGCTGGGCGCCGCTGGCACCTCGGCAGGCTTGGGCTGGATGAGGAAACGGTGAACCCTGCACTACCCGTCTTAAATATCTCGGCCTACCTGTTCACCGAACTCAAAGACACAGCGGCCTTGCGTGAGGCTTGCCATGGGCAAGCCAGCGCACTTTCCCTTAAAGGCACGGTCTTGATTGCAGAGGAAGGTATCAACCTGTTTTTGGCAGGTCCCCCACAAGCGGTACGTGACTTTGTGTCTTGGCTGCACCTTGACCCACGATTGGTAGCTATTAGCCCCAAAGAAAGCTGGTCAGACACCCAGCCGTTTCGCAAGCTGTTGGTGAAGGTGAAAAACGAAATCATCCGCATGAACCATCCTGCCATTCAGCCGCAAACCGGCCGTGCCCCAGCGGTCGCGGCCGCCACCTTGAAACGCTGGCTGGACGACGGCCATGATGACCAAGGCCGCCCCGTGGTGACGCTGGACACGCGCAACGCCTTTGAGGTCGACGAAGGCAGTTTTGTGGGTGCGTTGAACTGGCGTATCGACAAGTTCAGCGAGTTTCCAGCAGCTGCCAGCCAGCAGTTGGACGACTTGCGAGGCAAAACCGTGGTGAGTTTTTGCACCGGCGGTATACGTTGCGAGAAAGCGGCCATTTACTTGCGCGAACAGGGTTTGTCGGAGGTCTACCAGTTAGATGGCGGCATCCTGAAATACTTTGAAGAGGTAGGTAGCGCCCACTACAGCGGCAACTGCTTTGTTTTTGATGAGCGCCGAGGGGTGAACCCCGATTTATCGCCTTTGCTTAAAGAAACACTCAAGAAAACACCATCTCAAGCCGATCCTTGAGGTATGAAAGCTGAACAATTTATTGAATTTGCAAACAATTTTGCAAAAGCAAGCACCAAAACATCCAGTGTGGAAATACAGCAAGCCTTTGAGGACAACTTGGATCTGATTGCCCGTCCTGGGGATCAAGTCGTAGTGATCCGTAAGCCTTGGCATATTGGGCGCTGGGGTACGGTCATTGCATTTCGCGAATTTGACCCCTGCTATTTCCGTGTGGAAGTTGACTTAGAGGGAAAGCGCACCCACATTCCAGCTTCGGCATTAGCGCGTTGGGTGGGGGCACCCGACTGTGAAAAAGCCGAACTTCAACACATCTATCTGTTGATGAAAGTCAATGGTTTGAAGTTAGCAAAATGATTGATTTTTTGGTGTTTGAAGAGCTTGGGTTCCATCTAAACAGAGTTTGAGTTCTTTTGAGCCTGTTTTTTGCGTTTCGAAAGGATCCAAGCTGTATTCAAACCGGTGATGACCATGATGGGCCAAAGCCATGTACAAATCAACACCCAAAAAACCCGACCCTCAAGAGGCGATGATTGATCTGAGTTTTTAGATTTTTCAGGTCCTTCGCTAAAGAAGTGACGGTATGGATAAGTTACAAAACCAAAACAGACACCAAAAAATAGATATAAGCAGATCACAATGAGTTCAGAAGTCATGTGGGTCCTTGATAGTTTAAGAAAAACAAGCCGCAGCTGAGGCTGCATTGGCCACTTCAAGTCGGGGAATGGATGCCAATAACGGAGCATTGATTCTTTGGGCAATGGCTTCGATATTTTCCTGTGCATACAACATATGCTCATCTACGCTGTTAGCCACCCACCCCATGAGCTTTAAACCTCTTGAGGCAATTGCTTCTGAAGTCAACAAGGCCTGATTGATGCAACCCAGACGCATTCCAACCACCAGCACCACAGACAAGTTCAAGTCTTTGGCCATGTCCGCAGTGTCATAGTTATCGTTTAACGGCACACAAAAACCACCGACACCTTCAACCACCAAGGCATCGGCCTGCGTCTTTACATGCTCATAACAACTCAGTATGTGTGAACGCTCTATAAGTCTGTTTTCAAAACTTGCAGCAATATGCGGCGCTGCAGCTGCTTTGAATAAATATGGCGTCGTCATTTGCTGAGGCAGTAAGACAGAAACGCATGCTGCAAGATGGTCCACATCTTCATTGCACCAGCGTCCATTGCGCCACTCTGTACCCGCAGCCACAGGCTTCATTGCAGCCACACGATGGCCGCGCTGCGCCTGAAGGTACACCAATGCAGACGCCACCAAGGTCTTACCGATCTCCGTGTCGGTACCTGTGACGAAGCAGGAAAAGGCATGGACAGGCAATGAATTATTCATGTATGAACACTACTCGAAATGGCCTGTACCAATTGGTCAACGTCTTGCGCTGTATGAGCGGCCGACAAGGTGATTCGCAATCTGGCGGTGTTGACGGGGACGGTCGGCGCACGAATCGCGCTGATCCAAATACCCTGCTGATTCAATTCTGCAGAAGCCGTCAATACCTGCTCATTGCTGCCCAGCACCATGGGCTGAATCGGCGTCATTGAATCAAGGCGCTTCCAAAATGAAGGAACAGGCGCAGTCGACAGTTGTTGAATCAATGATTTCAAATGCGATCGCCGTCTTTGGCCCTCTTCGCCGCGAATGATGCGCAGACTGGTCAATAGTGCATGAGCCAGCGCTGGCACTGCCGCAGTGGTGTAAATATAGGGACGTGAGCGCTGCACCATCCATTCAATGAAATGTTCATGCGCGGCAACAAACGCGCCTGACACGCCAGCAGCTTTACCAAGGGTACCCATGTAGATCAATTGAGGTGAGCTAAGGTTGAAATGCTGCAACACGCCAGCGCCGCTGTCGCCTAAAACGCCAAAACCATGCGCATCATCAACCAACAGCCATGCTCCATGTTGCTCGCACAAGCGCAGCAAACCTGGCATTGGCGCGATATCGCCATCCATGCTGAACACCCCATCAGTCACCACCACCTTTGTTCCACTTTGACAAGAAGACAGTTTCAACGATAAATCGGCAATATCTGCGTGGGCATAAATTTGGAAAGGTTCACGGGTCAGGCGTATGCCGTCAATCAAGGATGCGTGATTCAACTGATCCGAGAAAAAGCTAATGTCCCCTGAGGCCGTGCCAGCCAATGCGGTCAATACGCCCAAGTTCGCCATATAACCGCTGCTGAAATACAGTGCTCTTGCGGATGGAATATGAGACAAAAAAAATGTAGCCAGCAATTCTTCCAGCCGATCATGTGCTTGAGAATGACCGCTGATCAAATGCGATGCACCGCTGCCTGCGCCATACAAAGATGCGCCCTCCTTGATGGCTTCCACCACCTGTGGGTGTGACGCCAAACCCAAGTAATCGTTGCTGTTGAAGGTCAGTAGCCGCCTGCCATCCACCACCATATGCCCTTGCGAGACAGACTCAACACTGCGCCTTTCCCGACGCAGGCCTTGCGTCTCCAATGCCGACAGGTTTGATGCCAATGCATCCAGTTTAGAAAAGATCATGCGCTGATGACTTCATCAAATACGGTTTGTAAACGCTCGACCAAAAAACCAGTGTCTGAATCGCTCAATACATAGGGCGGCATCACATAAACAGTTGTACCGATAGGTCGCAACAGCAATTCATGTTTTAAAGCACTGGCAAAGAAGCGTCGCGAAAAAGTGGCAGCAAGCTTTGTGTCTTCAACCATCGCATCGAAAGCCAAGATCATGCCTTGCTGGCGAAAGTGTTTCACCTTCGAATGACCGGCCAACGGCGCAAGTCCATCGCTCAGTCGTTTTGCAAGCACTCGGTTTTGAGCAAGCACGTCATCTTGTTCGAAAATCTCCAGCGTGGCCAAAGCAGCGCGACAAGCCAGTGGATTACCCGTGTAGGAATGCGAGTGCAAGAAGCCACGCGCCATGCTGTCGCTGTAAAAAGAATCATAGACATCGTCTCGTGTCATCACTATTGACAAGGGCAAATACCCTCCGCTGATACCTTTGGACAGACATAAAAAATCAGGCCACACAGCTGCATGCTGACAAGCAAAAAAATGACCAGTTCGACCACAGCCCACAGCAATTTCATCAGCGATGAAATGCACATTGAAGGCAGAGCATAAGCGTCGAACCTCCTGAACATACACAGGGCTGTGCATGGCCATGCCACCAGCGCATTGCACCAAGGGCTCGATAATGACAGCACTGATATGCGCTGCCCGCGCTTGGAGCAGGCTTTCAAGTTCTCTGGCTGCACGCAGCGCCACTTGGTCTGCAGTCTCACCAGCCATTGAATGCCTGGCATCGGGCGACATGATGGTGTGAGCAGGCCTCAGTAATGCGTCATAGGCGTCTCGAAAGATAGGCACATCGGTCACACCCAGCGCCCCCACAGTTTCTCCGTGATAGCCACCTTTCAAACACACAAACTCCTGTTTGCTGCCAAGGCCTTGGTTGCGCCAACTGTGAAAACTCATCTTGAGGGCAATCTCTACCGCAGAAGAGCCGTCTGAGGCATAAAAACAATGTCCCAATGCGCCGTCAGTTAAGGCCGAGAGCTTCTCGGACAACGACACCACAGGCTCATGGGTAAAGCCAGCGAGCATGGCATGTTCCAAGGTGTCGAGTTGGTGTTTCAATGCATCGTTGATGCGTGGGTTGGCGTGACCAAACAAATTGACCCACCAAGAACTGATGGCGTCCAGATAACGGTTGCCATCGTGGTCATAAAGCCAAGGACCGCTGCCGCGTTGAACGGCTACCAATGGCACAGTCTCGTGGTGTTGCATTTGTGTACATGGATGCCAGACACTTTGCAAACTGCGTTGCACCAATTTCGAAGAATGAGAACTCAGATAAAACCTCTTAGAGTGACAAGCAGGTGGATTGCATGTGCTGAGGATTATCCTAAGCGATCTCCGCCCTGTCATTTATAGGCTTATTTGTTGCTATATTCTCTTCATTCCTTTTATTTGAACTTATCTATGCCGACCGCAGTGACACAGCAAGTACAGCCTCTTCGTTTCCTCAAGCCCGCCAAGCCCTCAGAAAATTCTGTTGAAGTGTGGAGTCGCCAATCTATCGAAGCATTATTTAATTTACCCTTCAGCGATTTGATGCTCAAGGCTCAACAAATTCACCGCGAACATTTCAATCCGAACGAAGTCCAACTCTCCACGCTTTTGTCGATCAAAACCGGTGGTTGCCCCGAAGACTGCGGATATTGCCCCCAGTCTGTTCACTACAACACGGGTGTTGAAGCTTCCAAATTGCTGGATGTCGAAGAGGTCAAAACCGCTGCGCTTGAGGCAAAAAAGAATGGCGCAAGCCGTTTTTGCATGGGCGCGGCTTGGCGTGAACCCAAAGACCGTGATGTAGAAAAAGTCGCCGAACTGGTTCGCACGGTCAAATCGCTGGGCATGGAAGCCTGCTGCACACTGGGCATGTTGACTGAACGACAAGCTGGCACGTTGAAACAAGCCGGTTTGGACTATTACAACCACAACCTAGACACAGCGCCAGAGTTGTACGGTGACATCATCACAACGCGTGATTACCAAGAGCGTCTTGATACGCTGGCCCATGTACGTTCGGCAGGCATGAATGTGTGCAGCGGGGGCATCGTTGGCATGGGTGAAAGCCGCGCACAGCGCGCTGGTCTGGTACACCAACTCGCCAACTTGACACCCTATCCTGAATCGGTGCCCATCAACAACTTGGTCCAAGTCGAAGGCACGCCGTTACACGGCACCGAGTCTCTTGACTTGCTGGAGTTCGTTCGCACTGTTGCAGTTGCTCGCATCACCATGCCTAAAGCTCGTGTGCGGCTGTCGGCTGGTCGTCAGCAAATGGGCGAAGCCATACAAGCACTGTGTTTCATGGCCGGGGCCAATTCCATTTTTTATGGCGATAAATTACTCACCACAGGCAACCCAGATTGGCAAAAGGATCAGGCCTTGCTCAACAAGCTGGGAATTTCCACCACCTAAAGAAACGCCATGAAATTCAGTGCGTCTACCTGAAGAGCCTGAATTTCTTTTAATTGCCGTCGTTCAGCACACCCAGCACATCCGAGCGGAATTCGCGGTTATACAAAATCGCCACGATCAACAACGTGGTCAGCACAAAAGTCATGGGTGAGAAAAACCAACCCATCACCGCAAACGAAAAGTAATAAGCCCTCAAGCCATCGTTGAAAGTTTCTGCGGCCAGTCCTGTCATCGCGGACACGCGTTGGGCGTAATCGTCTTCCTTGTCAGGTTGTGCGGCAAAAAATTCGGGTGGGGGTAAAGCGCCAATCATCAAAGCCACAAACGTGTATTGCCGCATCGACCATGAAAAACGGAAAAAGGCATACACAAAAATAGCAATCAACACAAGTATCTTGAACTCAAACACCAAGATGGGTGTCGCCTGAGAAAAAGGAATTTCTCGTACCAACTCGGCAGCTTTGTCCGTGGTTCCCATGAGGGCGAGCAAACCACCAATAATCAAAATTGTGGTGGATGAAAAGAACGCCGGTGTGTTCGACAAGGTCTGCGTAATGATGCCGTCAAGCACCCTTGGGTCGCGGGTGAGCGACACCTTGATCCACCGCAGTCGAAAGCGGTTGGTGGCGGCCAAGATAGAGGGGCGTTTGAGCGACCAACGACTTGCAAATTGGGCATAGCCAATCCACACCAACCCAAAAAACAGCAAAACCAACCAATCTGCCCACGGCAGTATGCTCAAAATCTTCATGGCTTCATGCTAACCCAACTCCCCAAAAAGAAGCCGCTTGGCACTTTCGCGCCAAGCGGCATGTAGCGCTCAGTGAAAAATCAAGCGTGCAGTTTGGCCGCCACTTGTGCGACCCGTTCGCCGTAGGTTTTGGCCGTGTCCAAGTCACCTTGGGGAATGTCAGCAGCTGGGCTCGTTGGGCCCACTTGTGCCATCACACCGGAGTTGGAACCGATACGGTTGATCTTGCCGTCGTTCATGGCGGGCTGACCTACCCACACCATGCCTTGTTGCATGGCCAAAGTGATGAAGTACTGAATGGTCGACAGTTTGTCGCCGCTGGGGCTACCAGAAATGGTGAAACCGCCGGCGACTTTGTCTTTCCACGCACCGCTCATCCACTGCTTGGAGGAGGCATCGGCGAATTTTTTGAATTGCCAAGAAGCCATGCCCATGTAAGTGGGTGAGCCAAAGATGATGGCGTCCGCCGCGTTGATGGCGGTCCAATCAGCGTCGCTCACATTACCGTCTGCGTCGATGGCGATGAGTTGCGCTTTAGCGCCCTCGGCCACAAATTGGGCAACGCGTTGGGTGTGGCCGTAGCCAGAGTGGTAAACAACGACAGTCTTACTCATGCAGTACTTCTCCTCTTAGGGGTGGGTTAAAAAATTACTCTTGAACGTGATCGTGGGCCAAAGGGTGGTCGTCCGTTTGGGACCTGGCATCCAAGCTCCACGCGCCAGCACCGTGGGCCGCCAAGACCAACAAGCCACCGACCACGGCAATGTTCTTAAAGAACATCAACTGCTGGACAAAGGCTTGGTCTTCGGGCATGGCCCAAAAGTTGTGGAAACACACAGTGGCAACCACCGTGAACACCGCCAACACAATTGCCGCCAATCGGGCGTGGTAGCCAGCCAGCAATGCCGCACCGCCACCAATTTCAATGGCGATGGCCAAAGCCGCACCTACTTCAGGCAGGGGCAAGCCGACTGAAGCGATATAGCCTGCGGTGCCTGCAAAGCCCATCAATTTCATCAAACCGGCTGGCAAAAACAACACGCCCAGCAAAACACGGCCGACCAAGGTAATCAAGGAATCATTTACTTTAATCATCACTATCTCCAATATAAATAGTCAGTTTTCGAACAAATCGAATACCAGGACTTCTGCATCCAAGCCACCGCTCACATCGATGCGGTGTTCACCCTCCAGCAGCATGGCGTCTCCTGCTTTCAACTGCTGGCCGTTCACTTGCAGTTGACCACGAATAAGGTGGACGTAGGCTTTATGGTCAGAACCGATAGCTAAGTTCGCTTTTTCCTCTCCATCGAATAAACCGGCATACAGCGAAGCCTGGGCATGGATCTTTACCGCGTCCCCCGTGGGCGCGGGGCTGGCGATCAAGACCAAGGCGCCACGCTTGCTATTAGGCGCAATAGTTTTTTGCTCATAACTGGGCACCACACCACGTTGGTTGGGTTCTATCCAGATTTGCAAAAAATGGGTTTCCTCGCCCTCAGCATGGTTGAACTCGCTGTGCTTGACGCCGGTGCCCGCACTCATGCGCTGCACATCCCCTGGGGGAATGCCTTTGACATTGCCCATGCTGTCTTGGTGGGCCAAATTGCCCGACAACACATAGCTGATGATTTCCATGTCTTGGTGGCCATGGGTGCCAAAGCCAGTGCCTGCAGCAATACGGTCTTCGTTAATTACCCGCAAATTACCCCAACCCATGTGCTCAGGGTCGTAGTAGCCCGCGAATGAAAAGCTGTGAAAAGACTTCAACCAACCGTGGTCGGCATAGCCTCTGTCTTGTGAGCGTCGAATGGTGTGCATGGTTTGTTTCTCGAAGAAGAGTGACTTTAATAGACCAAAGTTCTTGTTGGGATGCATGAAATTGATGGCATCATTCAAATAATTTGATCAATAAGCCTTTTTTATGTCCTCTGCCCGTGATGTCCTGACCCCCGACGCTCTCTTCATGCTCAATGCCATCGCTGAAAAAGGAAGTTTTGCGGGAGCCGCACGCGAGATAGGCGTGGTCCCCAGTGCCTTGAGCTACCGCGTACGTCAAATGGAGGAAGCGCTGGATGTGTTGCTGTTCACCCGCTCGTCGCGCCAAGCCAAGCTGACGGCGGCGGGTCGTGAACTGCTAAATGAAGGCAGCCGTTTACTTTTGGACATGGACAGCATCGCGCACCGCGTCAAACGGGTGGCCACTGGCTGGGAGGGCCAACTCACCATTGCGGTAGATGCCATCATTGATTTTCAGGTCATGATGGAGCTGAGTGAAACGTTTTTTGCACTTAACCCGCCCACGCGTTTAAAGCTTCGCAACGAGACCTTGAGCGGTACCTTGAGCGCTTTAAGCTCTGGCCAAGCAGATTTGGCGGTCGGTGTGAGCTACGCCTACAGCAACAGCGCAGGTTTGCGCTTTGCCTCACTGGGCGAAGTGGAATTTGTCTTTGCCGTGGCTCCGCAACACCCATTGGCCCATATGGTGCAACCGCTGAGCGACAGATTGATCCAATCCCACCGCGCAGTGGCGGTGGCTGACACGGTACCCCAAGGGATGGGCCTGACCTTTGGTCTGCTCGCCGGACAAGATGTGTTCACAGTACCCAGTATGCAAGCCAAGCTCGACGCGCAACTGCGCGGTTTGGGGTCGGGCTTTTTGCCATTGACCTTGGCCAAGCCCTATATCGATCAAGGTTTACTTTGCGTGTGCGAAGTGATGCGGCCCTTGCGACTCGCCACCGTCAGCTACGCTTGGCGGGAAAATCCCAGCCCCAAGGGTCAACCCGCAGGGGACAAAGCGCTGCAATGGTGGCTGCAACAACTTAGCCACAGCCCCACTCGCAACGCCTTGTTGCGCAAAGCCCCACAAAGCCCTCGACTCGGTGTAGAGTCAGACCTATGAAAAAAATCGCCGTCATCGGTGCTGGCATGGCCGGCATCACCGCCGCAAGAACTTTGGTCCAGGCTGGACACCGTGTCAGCGTTTTTGAAAAGAGCAAAGACGCGGGTGGTCGCATGGCGACACGCGACACCCCCTACGGCGGGTTTGACCATGGCGCGCAGTACTTCACAGTGCGCGACGAGCGCTTTATGCAAGCACTCAACGAGGTTCCTGGCACTCAAGCTTTGTGCAAACCTTGGAGCGCCAGTTCCGTGCAGGTGCGTGACCCGTTGGGCAGGGTGATCGAAGTCCCCAAGCCCCCACGTGAGCTGCATTTTGTGGGTGCGCCCGCCATGAACACCTTGGTCAGACACTGGGCGTCTCCCTTGGCAGATGCAGGACAACTCTTTTGCAACACCAGCGTCAAAGCCCTGCGCCGACAAGGCACGCAATGGCAGTTGGTAAGCGCTGACGACAAACTGCTGGGTACCTTTGACACTGTGGTGCTGGCCATCCCGAATGTGCAAGCCGCTTATTTGTTACGCCAGTCTGGCGCACCCGCGGCCCAATTCAAGGCCTTGGCGGCCACCGAAGCCGTGAGCGTCGCCCCCTGCTGGACGCTGATGCTGGCCTTCCCCTTGGTGCAACCAGGGCTTGGACAAATGGGTCCCCAATGGAATGTGGCGCAAAGCACCCATCACCGCATTGCTTGGGTGGCGCGTGAGTCTTCCAAGCCTGGGCGCTCGCCCATAGAGCGTTGGACGGTGCAAGCCAGTGCGGCTTGGTCTCAAGAGCATGTGCAAGACGATGAGACGCGGGTAGAGGCGAAATTGTTGAAAGCGTTTGCGGAGTTAACGGGTATCAGGGCAGAGCCGGGTTTTAGCCAGTTGCACCTGTGGCGTTATGCAAAAACACTGCAGGCGGCAGGTCTGCCTTATTTTTGGGACGAAGATCAGCACATAGGTATGTGCGGTGACTGGCTGATCGGTCACCGTGTGGAAGACGCCTTTGTCAGCGGACTGAGTTTGGCGCTCAGCATACAAGCGCCAGCCTAGAGAGTTACTTTTTCTTATAGGGCTTGTTGAACCAATTGGCCAACATAAACAACATCAAAACGACCCACATAATTAAAAGGATGTGGTGTATTTGCATGGTGTGTCTCCTTAGGTTAAAAATGACTTGAATGTTAGCGAACTTTTTTGGCAATGAGCGGATACATGGCATACAGGGTGATGAGTAACAACACCACTTCGAGGCTGTACACAAAGGCATAAGCCGTTCCAGAATCCACCACCACAGCCATCAGGTCACGAATGATGCCGCCCAAGCCCATGGCCAAACCAGCGGCTGTGGCTTGCACCGCGCCCCAAGACCCCAAAGCCAAACCAGCTTGGCCCTCAGGCGCGTGGTTCATGGTGGCGGTCAGGGTGCCGTGACCAAACAGTCCTGCACCAAAGCCAATGAACAAGGTGCCTAAGGCAAACAGCAGCAAGGATGCCTGCGGTGCTGACATCAAGATAGCGCTGAACGCTGGCACTCCCACCAACACACCACCACAGGCCATGCGAAACGGATCAGCGCCACGACCGAGAACATTGGAGGCCCAAGCAAAACCCGTCAAACCGCCAAAAGCCAGCAAGGCCGTCAACAAAGTGGTGTCAGACACCGCCAAATGCAAAATTTCCCCGCCAAAGGGTTCGAGCAACACGTCTCCCATGCTGAAAGCCATGGTGCCTAAGCCGACAGCCAACAAACGCCTGAGCGCTTGGTCACCTTGGGTAAACAGTTTGAGGGCAGCAACGAAATCGACGTCCGCTTCATTGGGGTTACCCAAGCGTTGGGTCCGCGCTTCTTGCTTCCATAAGGCGGTGACATTGAGCACCAAGGTCAGCACCGCTGCGCCTTGCACCGATCGGACCAAAGCGCCTGGAGAAAAGTCACGCAAGAAGTAACCAAAAATAAGGGAGCTGAAAATCATGCCCACCAACAACATGAAATACATGAGCCCCACGACTTTGGGGCGAGATTCCGGAGGGGATAAATCAGTGGCCAACGCCAAACCTGCCGTCTGGGTGATGTGCATACCGGCACCCACCAGCAAAAAAGCCATGCCCGCACCCAAATGGCCCACCCAGTCGGGGGCATGCGCGGCTTGGCCCATGCGACCTAAAACCAACAATGCAAAAGGCATGATTGCAAAACCGCCAAACTGCAGCAAGGTCCCCATCCAAATATAGGGAACACGACGCCAGCCCAAGGCCGAGCGGTGGTGATCGGATCGAAAACCGATGAGCGCTCGAAACGGCGCAAACAACAAAGGCAACGCAATCATGATGGCCACCAAGGCGGCAGGTACTTTGAGCTCCACGATCATGACGCGGTTGAGCGTACCAATCAGCATGGCCAAAGCCATGCCAACCGAAATTTGAAAAAGAGATAAACGTAAAAGCCGGCTTAAAGGCAGCGTATCGGTAGCTGCATCGGCGAATGGAAGAAACTTAAGGCTGACATGAAGCCATGAGCGAGACAGTTTGGGAGAAGCACTCATGTTAAAAATGGACCGGAAAGACAAGCAATCCAGTCCATCCTAAATGAAATAACTGAACTTAAGCCGAGGGCGTCGCAACGGTCTGTGTGACCGCAGCTGTCGCCGCACTGCCATTCAGGAATTTCTTGACCCAAGTGGTATTGAGGGTCAGCGCCAAATGCACCGAAAACGATGCAATAGCGACTGCAGCGATGAAAATAGGAATGCCCACTGAGGGCTTGACCACTGTCCAAATTTTTCCGTAGATCATGTGGTTCTCCTGTTATTTCAGCCAAGGGGAATAGATGTACGCAAGCAAATGCGCCAGCGCGGCAATCATTCCAAAGATTTGAGTTCCCTGGATGAGGTGCCGATGAATCTCCTCTGACTCGGCTTCTGTGAGGCCTGTTGGCCCTACTTTGTCTGACATGGTGTTATCTCCTTGAAAGATCTTCACGTCCGTGCTGAACCCGCACGAGGGTTATTTATGACCCCCATGGCCACAAATTCTTAAATCCCTACTTTCTTATTGTTATTCTAAGTTGACACACAGATGTGTCAAGCCTAATTTACACATTTAGGGGTTTACCATTGGGTTACAGTGATCCTCATTGCCAAACCCTTGAAATTACTGACTATTCCATGTACCAAGGCCGCTTCGCACCCTCCCCAACCGGCCCTTTACACGCCGGTTCTTTGGTCGCAGCACTGTCCAGTTGGCTGGATGCGCATCACCACGGGGGGCAATGGCGGGTGCGTATCGAAGACGTAGATTCGCCTCGCTGCGTATCTGGCGCAGATGAAATCATCTTGAAACAATTGGCCCAATGCGGCTTGCTGCCAAACGGCGAAGTGCTTTACCAATCACAACGCGGACAGGCTTATCAATGGGCTTTAGACCAATTGCTTGCCAAGGATTGGGCTTACCCCTGTGGTTGTTCGCGCAAAGACATTGAAGACGCACAAGGCCAACGCCAGCGCCACCACACGCCGGTTTACCCAGGGACTTGCCGCGATGGCTTGAAGGGCAAGGTACCTAGGGCTTGGCGCTTGAACGTGCAAAAAGTGCTCTCCGATTTGGCTCTGTCCACGCCTTGGGCTTGGCATGACCGATGGCTGGGCAGACAACAGCAAGATGTGGCGCAAGAGATCGGCGACTTTGTGCTCAAGCGCGCCGATGGCCTGTGGGCTTACCAACTGGCGGTGGTGGTGGACGATGCGTTTCAATGCATCACCCATGTGGTGCGTGGCTCGGATTTGGCCGACAACACGCCTCGCCAAATGTTGCTGCAACAAGCGCTGGGCCTGCCTTCGCCCCTTTACGCGCACACGCCCTTGGTGATGGGCGCTGATGGCGAAAAGCTCAGCAAGCAAAATGGAGCGCAGGCTTTAGATTTAATCAACCCTCTGGCGACGTTGAATCACGCAGCCAAGGTGCTGGGCTTGCCTGCTTTTCATGGGACTTGCGAACAAGCTCTGACGCATTGGGCTGGGCTTGAAATCTGGGGCAGATAATCCGCACACGCAACGACATGCCCATGACCTCCCCGCCTTCCCACATCACCTACCCCAAAACCATCAAGAGTTTTGTCACCCGCGCCGGTCGCACCACCACCGGTCAGGCCAAGGCTTTGGCAGAACTGGGGCCGCGTTTTGTTATGCCTTTTCAGCAGCAAACCTTGGACCCTGAAAAGGTGTTTGGTCGAACGGCTGCGCTGATCTTGGAAATTGGGTTTGGCATGGGTGACGCCACTGCGCATATCGCGGCTGTAAGGCCTGAAGACAATTTTTTGTGCTGCGAGGTGCATGAGCCAGGCGTGGGCGCATTGCTTAAACGTGTGGGCGAGCAAGAGCTTGGCAACATCCGCATCCTGCAACACGACGCAGTAGAGGTGTTGGAGCACATGCTGACAGCGCAAAGTTTGGACGGGGTTCATATATTTTTTCCCGACCCTTGGCACAAGTTACGCCACCACAAGCGCCGTCTGATTCAAGCGCCCTTTGTGCAGCAGTTGTTGGAGCGAATGAAGTCCGGTGCTTATCTGCACGTGGCCACCGACTGGCAACCTTATGCCGAGCATATTTTGGTGGTGTTGCAAGCTGAGACGGGTTTGGTGAATGCCAGTCCCCGTGAGGACGGATATGCGGATCAACCCATCTACCGACCCTTAACCAAATTTGAAAACCGTGGCCTGCGCCTAGGCCACGGCGTATGGGACTTGGTGTTTAAAAAAGCTTAAAGCCGCTCTGCCACCCAGCCCTGCACGCTGGCCAAGGCTGCATCCAAACCGGCAGGCAGTGTGCCACCCGCCATGGCCATGTCGGGCTTGCCGCCGCCCTTGCCGCCGACTTGTTGCGCCACAAAATTCACCAGTTCGCCAGCTTTGACGCGGCCCATGGCGTCAGCGGTGACACCTGCTGCGATTTGCACCTTGTCGCCGTCAACGCTTGCCAACACCACCACCGCGGTTTTGAGCTTGTCTTTGAGCTTGTCCAAGGTCTCTCGCAAGGCTTTTGCGTCAGCGCCGGGCAGGCGTGCGGCCAAGAGATTCACGCCTTTGACATCGATGGCTTGGCCACTCAACTCGTCGCCTTGCGATGAGGCCAGTTTGCCTTTGAGTGCGGCGAGTTCTTTCTCCAGACCTTTGACTTGGTCCAGCACTTGGTGGATGCGCTGGTTCAACTCGGCGGTGGGGGTTCGCAAGCTGCCAGCCGCCTCTTGTACTGTGCGCTCCAAGCCTTGCACATAGGCCAAGGCGTTGGCGCCGGTGACCGCCTCGATGCGGCGCACCCCAGCGGCCACACCGCTCTCGGACACCACTTTAAAGAGACCAATGTCACCCGTTCGCAGCACGTGGGTGCCGCCGCACAGCTCGCGGCTGGAGCCAATGTCGAGCACCCGCACCGTCTCTCCATACTTTTCGCCAAACAGCATCATGGCGCCGGTTTTTTGGGCGGATTCGATGTCCATCACCCGCGCTTGGGTGCTGGCATTGGCCAAAATTTCATGGTTCACCCGCGCTTCGATGTCGGCGATTTGCGCGTCCGTCACCGGCGCGTTATGAGCAAAGTCAAAACGGGTGCGCTCGTCGTTCACCAGCGAGCCTTTTTGCTGCACATGGTCGCCCAGCACCTCGCGCAAGGCCTTGTGCATCAGGTGGGTGGCGCTGTGGTTGCGCACCGTGGCCAAACGAACGCCTGAGCGCACCGTGGCTGTGAGGCTGTCGCCCACGTTGAGTGTGCCTGCGCTGAGCGTGCCGTGGTGACCAAACACATCTGCCTTGATCTTTTGGGTGTCGCCCACCTCAAAGCGAGCCGAGCCGCTGACCAACTCGCCTTCGTCACCCACTTGGCCGCCGCTCTCAGCGTAAAACGGCGTGTTGTCCAGCACCACCACGCCGCTTTGGCCGTGGTTCAAAGCGGCGACCGACACGCCGTCGAGGTAGAGCGCCAAAATCTTGGCGGGAGCTTGCAGGCTTTCATAGCCCACAAAAGCCGTGGCTGCGCCGCTGTAGTCCAACGCCTTGTCCATCTTGAACTTGCCGGCCGCTCGGGCTTGGTTTTTTTGTCGGTCCATGGCGGCATGAAAGCCTGCCTCATCGACTTGCAGCGTACGCTCGCGGCACACATCGTTGGTCAGGTCCAGCGGAAAGCCATAGGTGTCGTGTAATTTAAAAGCCACCTCGCCCGGCAAGACCTTCACGCCATTGGCCAAGGCCTCGTCCAAAATGTGCATGCCTATTTCTAGCGTCTCGTAAAACCGCTCTTCCTCGGTTTTCAAAATCGAAGTGATGCGCTCGGCTTGGGCTGCCAAGCTGGGGTAGGCCGCGCCCATGAGGGCCACCAAATCGGGCACCAGTTTGTGAAAAAACGGTGTTTTTTGGCCCAGCTTGTAACCGTGGCGGATGGCGCGGCGGATGATGCGCCGCTGCACATAACCGCGCCCTTCGTTGGAAGGCACGACACCGTCGCTGACCAAAAAAGCAGTGGCTCTCAAGTGGTCGGCAATCACGCGCAATGAGGGGGTGGCCAAGTCGGCGCAAGCGGTTTCCCGCGCCGCTGCTTTGATGAGAGTTGCGAATAAATCAATTTCGTAATTACTGTGCACATGCTGGAGGATGGCGGCCAAACGCTCGAGGCCCATGCCGGTGTCCACACAGGGTGCGGGCAGCGGCGTCACCGCACCAGTTTCGTCCATGTTGAACTGCATGAATACGTTGTTCCAAATTTCGATGAAGCGGTCGCCGTCTTCATCGGGGCTCCCCGGAGGGCCGCCAGGGATGTGGTCACCGTGATCGTAAAAAATTTCAGAACAAGGGCCGCAAGGGCCAGTGTCGGCCATCATCCAAAAGTTGTCGCTCTTATAGCGCCCGCCTTTGTTGTCGCCGATGCGGATGACCCGCTCGGGGGGCAAGCCAATTTCCTTTGTCCAGATGTCGTAGGCCTCGTCGTCCTCTTGGTAAACGGTAGCCAGCAAGCGCTCTTTGGGCAGTTGGTAGACCTCGGTCAGCAACTCCCAAGCCCATTTCAGGCTCTCGCGCTTGAAGTAGTCGCCAAACGACCAGTTGCCCAGCATTTCGAAAAAGGTGTGGTGCCGCGCGGTGTAACCCACGTTTTCCAAGTCGTTGTGCTTACCACCTGCACGCAAACAGGCTTGCACCGAGGTAGCGCGCACATACGAGCGCTTGTCCGAGCCCAAAAACACGTCTTTGAACTGCACCATC
>CAMDIP010000002.1 GCA_945899335.1 Bordetella parapertussis | reverse complement strand
ACCCGTGAGAGCCGTTTGGCCCTGTGGCAAGCCCACCATTTGCAAGACCTGCTGCAAGCGCGAGGTTGCAAAATCTCTATTTTGGGCATGACCACCCAAGGCGACCAAATCTTGGACCGCTCTTTGAGCAAAGTCGGGGGCAAGGGTTTGTTTGTTAAAGAGCTTGAAGTGGCGTTGGAGGAGGGCCGTGCCGATTTGGCGGTGCATTCCCTCAAAGACGTACCCATGGACATGCCCGAAGGCTTTGCGCTGGCTTGCGTGATGGAGCGCGAAGACCCGCGCGACGCTTGGGTCTCGCCGCATTTCGCCAGCCTGCAAGACCTGCCGCAAGGCGCGGTGGTAGGAACCTCCAGTCTTCGCCGTACTGTTTTACTCCGCGCTTTGCGCCCCGATTTGCAGATAGAGCCCTTGCGCGGTAATTTGGACACCCGTTTGCGCAAGCTCGACGAGGGCCATTACGCTGGGATTGTGTTGGCCGCAGCGGGCTTGAAGCGTTTGGGCTTGGCAGATCGGATTCGCCATATTTTTTCTACCAGTGAGATGCTCCCCGCTGCTGGACAGGGCGCTTTGGGCATTGAAATCCGCAGTGAGCGAGACGATGTGCGCAGTGTCTTGGCCTCCTTGGCGGACCACACCACTTGGCTGGCAGTCGCTGCAGAACGCTCGGTTAGCCGCGCCATGGGCGGCAGTTGCTCCATGCCTTTGGCGTCTCATGCCACGCTGCACCAGGGGCAATTGCGCATTGAGGCCGCTTGGGGTAACCCAGAAGATTTGCACGCTCCCCTTTTGCGCGCGCAAACCGAGGGCATGGCCTCCGATTTGGCGCAAGCGGAGCAACTGGGCTTGCAAGTGGCTGCCCAACTGCGAGCTCAGGGCGCCGCGTAACTGCGCTGGCTGCTCCTCTTATGGTGCGAACCGCCAGATTGGCTTTAGACGTCATCCTCACCCGACCTGCTGCTGAAGGGCAGACGTGGGCGACGGGCTTACGCAAAGCCGGACACCGCGTTAAAAATTGGCCGTTGATCGACGTCCACCCCCTCACCGATTTGATGCGCTTACGGTCTGTGCTCGATGCTTGGCATGGTTACCAAGCGGTGATGTTTGTCAGCCGTGCAGCAGTGACCAATGCCTTAGGCGCAATGAAACCCAAAGCCGGATGGGGTATGACGCGCTGTTGGGCCACAGGGCCTGGCACCCGACAGGCTTTACGCGATGCAGGCGTGCCAGACACATTGATCGATTCGCCACCGCCTGACGCGGCACAGTTTGATACCGAATCATTGTGGCCGGTGGTGCAGGCCAAGCTAGAACCGCTCAAGCCCATTTTGCTCTTGCGGGGCAGTGATGGCGACCAAGAAGACCCTAGCTCGCAAGGTTCTGGACGCGACTGGTTATTGCGGCAACTGGCCTTGAGGGGTGTTGCAGTGGAAATTTTGTCGGTCTACCAACGCTGCGTTCCGCGTTGGGACAATTACCGTTTACAAGAAGCAAGTCAAGCGGCCCAAGACAGCAGTATTTGGTTGTTCAGCAGCTCCCAGGCCTTGGACAACTTGGCCAGTTTTCTGCCAGACCAAGATTGGGGCACCACCCTCGCCATGGCCACGCATGAGCGGATTGTGCAAACTGCCAAGGCCATGGGCATGGGGAAAGTGGTTTTTTGCAGACCCAGTCTTGACGAAGTGCTTGCCTCATTAGAATTGATGGCATGAGCAGTGAGTCTGGACCAACGCAAGTAAACCCTCCCCCCGCGGCCGGTCCTGAAGCCTCACGTCCTCTTTGGCGCTCTTATGGGGGTAAATTTGTTGGCTTGCTTGCCTTGCTTGCGTTGGCATTGGCCATCATGTTGTGGCAAAAACTCAGTTTGATTCAAGAGCAATTGGCCAGACAAAGCGCGGATGCAGGACAACTTTCCATGCAAGCCAATAGCTTGGCCAAAAACGCGCAAGACTTGGCTAACGAAACCGCAGCCCGAGTCGCTTTGCTCGATACCCGTCTCAGTGAAGTCGCTTTGCAGCGTGCGCAACTCGAAGAATTGATGCAAAGCCTGACGCGCTCCAGAGACGAAAACATGGTTGTGGATATCGAGTCCGCGCTGAGTCTGGCGCAGCAGCAAGCCGAACTTACTGGCAGTGTGCAACCCATGTTGGCCGCATTGAACAGCGCGCAAAAACGCTTAAGCAAAGTGTCGCAACCGCGTCTGGCGCCTGTGCTGCGTGCTTTGCAAACGGATATTGACCGCATCCAGTCGGCCAGCGTCACCGATACCCCTAACTTGCTCAACAAGCTCGATGAGTTAGTGGTGTTGGTAGAAGAACTGCCTTTGCTCAACGCGGTGGGCGCCAACAGCCGAGCCACCCCCGCGCCCAGCAAGCCCTTGGGCAATGTGTGGGAGCAGGCGTGGCGCCAAGGGCAGTGGTCATTATTGGGTGCCAGCGTGTGGACAGAGTTAAGCAGTCTGGTGCGAGTTAGCCGCATCGACCAACCTGAGGCGGTATTGCTCACGCCTGAGCAAAGCTTTTTTGCCCGCGAAAATTTGAAATTGCGATTACTCAATGCCCGTTTGGGTTTATTGGCCAGACAGATAACAGCCTCACGCAATGATTTGCAATGGGCCGAACGCGATATGCATCGCTTCTTTGATGTGACGGGCCGTAAAGGCATCACTGCCTTGTCTTTGCTCAATCAGACCCAAAACCAAATGCGTCAATTTGATATGCCGCGTTTGGACAATTCACTGGCAGCGCTGGCGACAGCGGCGGCAGGTCGCTGAAATGCGCTTGGCACTGTGGTTTGTCGCCTTGTTTTCGGTCGCTGTGGCTGTGGCCTTGGGCTTGAGCCAACAAGTGGGAACGGTTACCTTGTTTGTACCGCCCTACCGTATCGACTTTTCGCTCAATTTGGTATTGATCAGCTTGGCCGCGCTGTTTGCCTTGTTGTATCTGGCCCTTCGAAGCCTATTGGGCTTGTGGGTGCTGCCAGAGCAGGCGCGGCGTTGGCGGGTGCAACAACGTGAACGTAACGCCCAATCGCTGATGCTTAACGCCCAAATCGGCTGGATGACGGGGCGTTATTTGCGGGCTCGCAAAGCGGCATTGCAAGGGTTGGCGCATGTTGACGGCTTGCTTTCAGCTGAAGATGGCGTTTCGCCAAGCAACAGTTTGCTGCTCATGCGCAGCGTCTTGCATTTATTGGCCGCTGAAAGTGCGCATGTGCTGCGCGACGAAAAAGCGCGGGACGAGCATTTGCAGCAGGTCTTTCAGCCTCACCCTGCTTTGGGCTCATCGCTGCGCAATGAAGTACAAGATGCTGCGCGTTTGAGTGCTACTCGCTGGGCCTTGCACGACCGTGATGAGCGCAGCGCGCACCAGTACCTCAGCCAATTACCCCAAGGCACAGCGCGACGCACTTTAGCGCTGCGCTTGCGCTTGAAAGCTGATCGCATGGGGCAAATGCATCTGCCCGCCTTGGACACCGCGCGTTTATTGGCCAAGCATGGTGCTTTTTCCCCCAACGCCGCCAACAGTTTGATGCGCGGCCTGGCTTTGGCCAGCATTGACGACTGTCGAGATGCGCATCAGTTACAAGCCACTTGGCGAATTTTGCAACCTGCCGAGAGAGCCATGCCAGAGGTAGCTGTTCACGCGGCACGGCGCTTGCTGGGCTTCAATAGCGAGGCCAACTTGGCCTTGCAATGGCTGTTGCCTGTTTGGGAAGCCCTTTCAAACAACGCGGTGCAGGGCAGTGATAGCGCGGTGCGCCAACGTGTGGTGGAAGTGCTGGCGCAGGCCTTGCAGACCTTGACCCCAGACAGCGAGTGGTTGGCGCGTGTGGAACAAGCGCGGTTGGGTAATCCGCGCAGCGTCGAGTTGCAGTACCTCAGCGGCATGGTGTGTTTGCGCCACAGCTTATGGGGCAAGGCTCAGCAACTGCTAGAACAAGCCGCACCGCGTTTGCAGTCCAGCGATTTGAAACGCAGCGCTTGGCGAGCGTTGGCTGAGTTGGCCGAACAAAAAGGCGATACCACCCAAGCGCTGGCGTGTTGGAAACTGTCCGCCAGCGCTTGAACTGCAGTCTTAGGTAGTAGGACGGTTGTCGTCAAACGGCATAGCCATTTGCCGTAAATCGCGTTTGGTTTCTACCAATACCAAGGGGCCTTCATCGATCACGATGGGTGCTGGACGCTCACGCGGTACATGCACAGGCTTGGGTTCGGCAGCAATGGCCGCATGTACTTGCGCGATGCGCTCAGGGTTGGAGTTCACCCACTCCAAACCGCTACCAGAGGCGACTTGCTGCAACTGCCCCATGGGCAGTTCATAGGAGGCGATGCTGGGCATTTGGTGCGACGTTGCCACCATGGCGGGTGTTGCCACTGCAACTGGCGCGGGTGCTGCGGGCGACCAAGCGTTATCCACACTGGCTGTGTTTGTGTCATCGGACTTTTCTGCGCGGGGCGCACGATCGCGGCCATAACGGTCACGGTTGCGTCGTTCACGGCGCTCATTGACGCGCTCGCCGCCTTCGCTTGCCGCGGCCGAAGCATCAGAGACAGTTTGCTGCTCAATGCTAGTTGCATTGTTGGCAAGCGCATCTTCTGCCAATGGCATTTGCGCGTCAGATGTACCTTGGTTGTTGCGCTCGCCACGACGTCCACGGCCACGGCGTCCGTCGGTTTTTTCACGCGGAGCGCGCTCGGTTGTCTCGCTGACGCTGACTTCCATATCGCCTGCCACGGTGTTGGCGGTCGCTTCTGTGGCCCCAGTCTCTTGTCGACGGCGTCCGTCTGGGCGCTCGCCGCGTCCACGTCCGCGTCCACCTTCGGCGCGGTCGCCGCGGGGCGTATCGGTCTTTGCTTCATTGGCGCGGTCATCACGGCCTTCGCCGCGACCTTCACCATTGCGTGCTTCGCTTCCTCCGCGGCGTGCTTCCCCACGGCGTTGACCACCGCGGCGGTTGTCGCCAGTGCGGCCTTCGCCACTTCGCCCATCGCGGCGCTCGCCTGAGCGAGCCGGCTTGTCTTGTGTGGCAGGTTTGGCGGGTTCGTTGGCGGGTTCGCCGCCGAACAAGTTTTTAAGCCATCCAAAAAAGCCTTTTTCAGCTGGTGCAGCTGCTGCGGGCCTGGTACGTTTGGCTGCAGGTGTCGAAGGTGTTGTCGCTTCAGACCTGGCTGCACGCGGCTCAGCATGAGGAGCGGGTAAATCGGGCAGCACGCCTTTGATGACGGGCGACTGTTTGTTGGTCGGCTCTTGCGATCGACGGGTCACGGCGGTCGGGTCTTCAATCTCCTCGGCCATTTTGTAGCTGGCTTGGATATTGTCCAAACGCGGATCGTCGTGCTTCAAACGCTCCAACTTGTAGTTAGGGGTCTCCAAACCTTTGTTGGGGATGAGCAGCACATTGGTGCGTTGCTGCAACTCGATTTTGGCAATCTCTGAACGCTTTTCGTTCAATAAGAAGGAAGCCACTTCAACAGGCACTTGGGCGTGAACCGCCGCCGTGTTGTCCTTCATGGACTCCTCTTGGATGATGCGCAAAATTTGCAGCGCCGAGCTTTCGGTGTCACGTACATGGCCTGAACCACCGCAGCGTGGGCAGGGAATGGAAGCGCCTTCGCTCAAGGCAGGGCGCAAGCGTTGGCGGCTCATCTCCATCAAACCAAATTTACTGATGGTGCCAAACTGCACACGGGCGCGGTCTTGGCGCAACGCGTCGCGCAAGCGGTTTTCCACCTCGCGGCGGTTTTTCGACTCGTCCATGTCGATGAAGTCGATGACGATCAAGCCACCCAAGTCGCGCAAGCGCATTTGGCGAGCGACTTCGTCGGCGGCCTCCAAGTTGGTGCGGGTGGCGGTTTCTTCGATGTCGCCGCCTTTGATGGCGCGAGCCGAGTTGACGTCCACCGACACCAAGGCTTCGGTGTGGTCAATCACGATCGCGCCGCCCGATGGCAGGTTGACCGTACGGGCATAGGCCGACTCGATTTGGTGCTCGATTTGAAAGCGTGAGAACAGCGGTGTTTCATCGCGGTAGCGCTTCACACGGGCAGCATGTTCGGGCATGACGTGGGCCATGAACTGCTGCGCTTGGTCATAGATGTCATCGGTGTCAATCAGGATGTCGCCGATGTCGTTATTGAAATAGTCGCGGATGGCACGAATCACCAAGCTGGACTCTTGGTAAATCAAGAACGCACCTTTGGCGCCACTGGCACCATCGATGGCGGTCCACAGTTTCAAGAGGTAGTTCAAGTCCCATTGCAACTCGGGGGCGCTTCTGCCAATGCCAGCAGTACGGGCAATGATGGACATGCCATTGGGGTATTCCAACTGGTCCATGGCTTCTTTAAGCTCTGCGCGGTCGTCACCCTCGATGCGACGGCTGACGCCACCGCCCCGTGGGTTGTTGGGCATGAGCACCACATAGCGACCGGCCAAGCTGATGAAGGTGGTCAGAGCCGCGCCTTTGTTGCCGCGCTCTTCTTTTTCCACCTGGATCAGCATTTCCTGACCCTCTTTGATCACGTCCTGAATGCGGGCTTGGGAAGCCGACACATTGCCAGAAAAATACTGTTTGGAGATTTCTTTGAAAGGCAAAAAGCCGTGACGCTCTTCACCGTAGTCGACAAAACAAGCCTCTAGAGAGGGCTCGACGCGTGTGACAACGGCTTTGTAAATATTGCCTTTGCGCTGTTCGCGCCCTTCAATTTCGATTTCGTAGTCGAGGAGTTTTTGTCCGTCGACGATAGCCAAGCGGCGCTCTTCGGCCTGGGTGGCATTGATAAGCATCCGTTTCATGATGCGTTCCTTTTCATAGCATTACAACAACACAGGTCCATGTCGGACCAACGATGCCGCAAGCCAATGCTGGAAAAAGAAACGGGGAACCGGACAGCTACAGGAATCGGCGCATCAACGGCGCCGACGCTCCTGCGGGGGAGGGCTAGGCGTGATGCGAATACGAACAGGCTGGGCTTGGGGCACCAGTGGGTTCGAGGGAAAGCGGGTGCGGGCTTGTGAAGCGTTCATGGCTGGCGCTGGCAACAGCCAGGTCAGACAAAATTTCAACAAAACCATCACCAGATTCATGCTCATCTATCTCGCTGTGATCCTCTGACGGTTTAACGCAAACCGGCAGCTGGGGTATTTCGTTTCAAGGTTTTCCAAGGCATCGGCTCGGCTTGTGGTGCAGGGCATACCGCAAAAGGCGGTTGGGCGTCCGGCGGCCACATTGGGCATCGACCTCTCAGTACTGGTAGGACGTGCTCTAATCTCTTATTCAAATCAAGCACTTAGAACCTGGCACTGGTGAAGAACATTATAGACGCTGAAGAAATCCCTGTCGCAGCTGCTGTCCAAGCCCTGACCGTGGATGAAGAATCGGCCGGTCAACGCTTGGATAACTTCCTGATTCGCCACTTAAAAGGCGTGCCCAAAACCCATGTCTACCGCATCATCCGCACCGGTGAAGTCCGGATCAACAAGGGCCGAGCCAGCGCGGATACCCGTGTCCAAACCGGCGATGTGGTGCGCGTTCCTCCCGTGCGGGTCGCCACACCATCGCCTGATGCGCCGGTCGCACCTGGGCGGGAATTCCCCCTGCTGATGGAAGACGAACACATGCTCGCCATCAACAAACCCGCAGGTGTCGCGGTGCATGGCGGCAGTGGCGTGAGCTTTGGTGTGATCGAGCAATTGCGCCAAGCCCGCCCTGGGGCTCGCATGTTGGAGTTGGTGCACCGCCTAGACCGTGAAACCTCGGGTGTGTTGCTGGTGGCCAAAAAACGCAGTGCGCTCACCCGCTTGCAAGACCAATTTCGCGACCGCGAAACCGGCAAAACCTACCTCGCCTTGGTGTATGGGCAGTGGCCGTCGAATAAAAAAGTCATCGATTTGCCTTTGCAGCGCTATTTGCTGCCTGACGGGGTGGGCGAGGGCGAGCGCCGGGTCCGCATCGCGGCCCTGACTGACCCAGGGGCGCAACGCGCCATCACTTTGGTGCGGGTGGCGCGTTTGGTGGGCGACTTCAGTTTGTTGGAAGTCACCATCAAAACCGGTCGAACCCACCAAATTCGGGTGCACCTTGCCAGCCAAGGCTACCCCATCGTGGGCGACGACAAATACGGCGATTTCAGCATGAACAAGCGCTTGGCCGCACAAGGCTTGAAGCGCATGTTCCTGCACGCTTGGCGGTTACAGTTCATCCATCCCAGCTTGGGCAAACCGCAGACCTTGCAAGCCGATTTGCCCCCCGAATTACAACAGTTTGTTGACCATGTCCAACCTCCAGCGCCCGCGCCAATTTGACTTGATTGCCTTCGATTGGGACGGCACTTTGTACGACTCCACGCAAATCATCGTTCGCTGCATACAAGCTGCCGTGACCGATGTCGGTGGACAAACCCCCACCCATGAGCAAGCCGCTTATGTGATTGGCATGGCATTGATGCCTGCCTTGGCCCACGCCGCCCCCGATGTACCCAAAGACAAATACCCCCTGCTGGGCGAGCGCTACCGCTACCACTACGCTTTGCACCACAACGATTTGTCTTTGTTTGAAGGTGTACTGCCTTTGTTGCAAGCGCTGCATGAGCGCCAGCATTTGTTGGCGGTGGCCACAGGCAAAAGCCGCAAGGGCTTAGACGAGGCCCTGCACCAAGTGGCGTTACGTGGCATTTTTGATGCTTCGCGTACCGCTGACGAGACGGCCGGCAAACCCGACCCCCGAATGCTTCATGAGTTGATGGCCGAGTTGGGGGTTGCCCCCGAGCGCACCTTGATGATTGGCGACACCACCCACGATTTGCAAATGGCCAATAACGCAGCTTGCGCCAGCGTGGGCGTGAGTTATGGCGCACACGGCAGGTCCGGCTTGGAAGATTTGCGCCCACGCGCCGTCGTTCACAGCGTGGCAGAGCTGCACACTTGGTTGCTGGACCATGCCTGAGCTACTGCCCTTGTGCAACAGCACTGAACTGCACGAAGGCGGCGTGGCTGTGCCTTTCGATGTGATTTATGCGGGTCAAACCTGCCGCGCATTTGCCGTCAGGTTTGAGGGTCAGGTACATGCCTACCTCAATCGCTGCAGCCACATCGCCATGGAAATGGATTTCCAACCTGACCGCTTTTTTGACCCTGATGGCCGCTGGCTGTTATGCGCCACCCATGGTGCTACCTACGCGCCTGACACGGGGGACTGTGTGGGTGGCCCCTGCCAAGGAGGTTTGGTGAAAATTACCCTTTCAGAAACCGCTGGTGTGGTGCACTGGCATACTGCCTACAACCTCAAGCCCTTGGAATTTTGACCATGACCCCCGAGAACTCTCCCATTAACGATACGCCCGCCAATGACAAACCTGCTGGCGACACTGGGTGGGAGCGACAAGCTCTTGAGCGCTTGGTGATGGCGCAAATTGCCGAGCAGCGCGAGGCCAGACGCTGGCGCATCGGCTTTCGTTTTTTCTGGCTGGCCTTGGCTGGCGTGGTTTTTTGGTTCAGTTTGAACCACAACAAGGCGGCCACATCGGCCAACCCCTCCTCACACACCGCTTTGATTGAAATCAAGGGTGAGATCGACAGCGAAGCCAATGCCAACGCCGACGCCATCATGACCTCGTTGCGCAGTGCCTTTGAGGATGAGGGCGCTCAAGCCGTCGTGTTGTTGATCAATTCCCCCGGCGGCAGTCCGGTGCAAGCGGGCATGATCAACGATGAAATCCGTCGCCTCAAAGCCCTGCACCAAAAGCCGGTGTATGCGGTGGTCGAAGAAACCTGTGCCTCTGCAGCTTATTACATTGCCGTCAGCGCGGACAAAATTTTTGTCGACAAGGCCAGCATCGTGGGCAGTATTGGTGTTTTGATGGATGGTTTTGGCTTTACGGGCTTGATGGACAAAGTCGGTGTGGAGCGTCGCTTGTTGACCGCGGGTGAAAACAAGGGATTTTTAGACCCCTTCACCCCGCAATCCAAACAACACCGCTCTTTTGCGCTGAGCATGCTCAACGAAATCCACCAACAATTCATCAAGGTGGTGCGTGAAGGACGAGGAGACCGCTTGAAGGAAACCCCCGAAACTTTCAGTGGCTTGTTTTGGAGTGGACAAAAAGCCATCGAATTGGGTTTGGCTGACGACTACGGAACGCTGGACAGCGTGGCACGTGACGTGGTGAAAGCCGAAGACATTGTGGATTACACCCGCCAAGACAATGTGGCCGAACGGTTGGCCAAACGCTTTGGCGCTGCCTTTGGTGAAGCGGTCGTCAAAGCGTCTTTGAATTTCGTGCCGCATTTACGCTGAGCACTTCTGGTAACTCAAGGCCCAAAGGCAAACACCACTGGCATGTTTTTGTCCAAGCTTGGGTTCAGGCGTTTCCAATCCGCCACCCGCAAGCTTTGTATCTGCATCTGCGGCAAGGTCAGTCCGCTGCACACTGCCAATTGGGTGCTGTCATTTAAAGATCCCAGCAATGCGGCCATCACAGCGGCATTGCGGTAGGGCGTCTCAATCAAGATTTGGGTTTGGCCACTTTGCAACGCCACCTTTTCAAGAGCGACAAGGTGATGGTTGCGTTGTGCGCTGTCTTGCGGCACATAGCCTACAAAAGCAAATGACTGACCATTAAGCCCACTGGCGGCCAATGCCAAGACCAATGAGCAGGGCCCCACCAAAGGCACCACAGCCAAGCCCATGTCGTGGGCGGCACGCACCAAGGAGGATCCAGGATCTGCCACAGCAGGCATACCTGCTTCACTCAGCAAACCGATATCGATACCTTGCAGCGCGTCTTGTAGCAAAGCTTTGGCGTCCCACGCAGTACCGTGGTCCCCTTTTTTGTGCACTTCTCTGGGCAACTCCACAATGTTTTGCGCTTGCAAAGCAGTTGCAAGGGGTTTGTACGCGTCAATGCGTTTGAGCAAAGCGCGGGCAGACTTAGCGTTTTCACAAACCCAATGAGATAAGCCCGCCGCCACTTCCATGGTTTGGTGGGGCAGCACCCAGTCCAGCGCGACCTGGGTGTCGCAATGAAAGTCAAGCGGAGCGGGCACCAAATACAAAGTGCCTAATCGTGGCTTATCCATGTCGGTCAGTCATACAAGGGCAATCCAGCGGCTCGCAGCAAACGGCAGGTGAGTATCAGCGGTAGGCCCACCAAAGCGGTGGGGTCTTGGTTGTCGATGCGATCGAGCAAGGCAATGCCCAAGCCTTCACTTTTGGCACTGCCCGCGCAGTCATAAGGTTGTTCGGCTTGCAAATACGCCTCAATGGCGGCGTCGCTCACATGGCGAAACTGCACTTTGACCTGCGCCAATTCGCTTTGCGCAAACCCCGTGGCTAGGCACACCACCGACACCGCGGTTTGGAAGACCACGGTTTGCCCGCGCATTTTCTGCAATTGCCTCACTGCATTGGCATGGGTACCCGGTTTGCCTAAGGGTTCGCCGTTCAAGTCAGCCACTTGGTCAGAGCCAATCACGATGGCTTGAGGAAAACGCTTGGCCACCGCTTGGGCCTTGGCCAGCGCCAACCTTTGTGCCAAGGCCATGGGGGTTTCTCCCGCATGGGGGGTTTCATCCACCTCTGGGCCTTGCACCTCAAAAGGGATGCGCAAGCGCTCCAATAACTCGCGCCGGTAGGGCGAGGTCGAGCCAAGGACCAGGGAGCGGGGGGAGAGCGAATCAGACATGAGGAGGATTCTCTTACACTGACCCGCATGAAACCCACGGACAATCTTTTGTCGCTCGAACTCCAGCCATGGGCCATGGCGGGTGGTACGACGACCCAGAGCACGCCGCTGAAAAACTTGTCAAGGGTGGCGCAGGCTTGTTTAACGCCTGCCGAGGGCCAATCGCCACTGTGTGGCTGGCATTTGCAAAGTCAGCTTCGCCATCCTGACACCCTCAATCAACTGTGGTTGCACCTCAAAGCGAGCCTGCTGCTGGAGCAAACCTGTCAGCGTTGTCTCTTGCCCATGCAGGTGGAGTTGGCGGTGGACCGGCATTTCCGGTTTGTGGCCGACGAGGCCACCGCGTTGGCCGAGGACGATGATTGCGAGGAAGATTTGCTGTCGCCAGCACCTGAATTGACGCTGCAAACCTTGCTTGAAGACGAGTTGCTGTTGGCCATGCCCTTGATTCCCCGCCACGCCACCTGCGACAAGCCTTTGCCGCAGCCGCTGGACCAAGATTTGCCCCATCCGTTTGCAGCTTTAGCTGGCTTGAAGCTGGGCAAACAGTGAAAAACCCAGTTTCCGCTATAATCTTCGATTCTTTGCAGCAGGCCCTTGGCTTGATCGCACAACCTTTTAGACCTTCAGGAGCCTGTCATGGCTGTCCAGCAAAACAAAAAATCGCCGTCCAAACGCGGAATGCACCGTTCACACAACGCACTCAATGTGCCTGGTTTGGCCTTAGAGCCCACCACCGGCGAGGTGCATTTGCGCCACCACATCAGCCCCACCGGCTTTTACCGCGGTCGCAAAGTACTCAAAACCAAGTCCGAAGCCTGATCGAGGTTTCGCTGAAAAGCCCGTCGCACATCGCATGGCGCGGGCTTTTTGCATTGCACGCTAGATTATTCAAACGGGTGAATCAACGGTGGTGACCTTGGCCGTCGACTGCATGGGAGGGGATCATGGACCGTCCGTGACCCTGCTGGCTTGTAAGCAATTCTTGCAAGTCCACCCAGACGCCCAGTTGCTTTTGGTCGGCTTGCCCCAAGCCTTGGCCCATTTCCATCACCCCCGCGCCAGCGTGGTCGCCGCGTCTGAGGTGGTGACCATGGAAGACCCCCTAGAAGTCGCCTTGCGACGCAAAAAAGACTCCTCCATGCGCATCGCCATCGAGCAAGTACGCGACGGCAAGGCGGATGCGGCAATTTCTGCCGGCAATACCGGCGCCCTTATGGCCATCGCTCGTTATGTGCTGAAAACCCTCGATGGCATAGACCGCCCAGCCATTGCAGGACAGTTCCCCAACGCCAAGGGCGGTGCCACCACCATGCTTGACATGGGCGCCAATGTTGATTGCAGTCCACAGCATTTATTGCAGTTTGCCCTGATGGGAACTGCTTTGGTGTCTGTTCTCAATGGCGACGAAAACCCCACAGTTGGCTTGCTCAATATCGGCGAGGAAGACATCAAAGGCGGCGAAAATATCAAAAAAACAGCTGAACTGCTGCGATCTGCTGCTAAAAGTGGCGATTTAAATTTTTACGGCAATGTTGAAGGTGATGATATTTTCCATGGAACCGTCGATATCGTGGTCTGTGATGGTTTTGTCGGCAATGTCGCCCTGAAAGCCAGCGAAGGCTTGGCGAGCATGATCAGTGGCTTCTTGAAAAAGAGCTTTTCTGTCAATATTTTCACGAAAATTGCTGGCATCGTCGCTTATCCTGCGCTAAGTAGTTTTAAAAAGCTGGTTGACCATAGACGCCACAATGGTGCAGCCTTGCTGGGTTTACGTGGTTTGGTGTTCAAAAGCCATGGTTCTGCTGACGCTTTGGCCTTTGAGGTGGCCTTGAGCCGTGCGTATGATGCCGCTCATCACCAATTGCTGGCTCGAGTGGAGCGCCGTTTGGCCCACGCAGCGCCTTTGTTGGCCGCTGCCATGGCAGCCGAAACCATCGATTGATGTTTTGACATGACTGTTTACTCCCACATTGCCGGCACCGGCTCCTACCTGCCGCCGCGCCGTTTGAGTAACGCCGATTTGGTGGCGCAACTGGCCGCCGATGGGGTGGAAAGCTCCGACGAGTGGATCGTCGAGCGCACTGGCATTCGGGCGCGCCACTTCGCGGATGCGGGTGTTTACAGCAGTGATTTGGCCTTCGAGGCCTGCAAAAACGCTTTGCAAGCCGCGGGCAAGCGGCCCCAAGACATCGACCTCATCATCGTCGCCACTTCCACCCCCGACATGGTTTTCCCGTCAACGGCTTGCATCTTGCAGCACAAATTGGCGCAACTCGACGCCGATGCGGCAGGCATTGCGGGTGCACCTGCTTTTGATGTGCAAGCGGTGTGCGCCGGTTTTATTTACGCCATGAGCGTGGCCGACGCCATGATCCGTGCCGGCAACGCCCGCTGTGCTTTGGTGGTCGGCTCGGAAGTTTTTTCCCGCCTGCTCGATTTCAAAGACCGCACCACCTGCGTGTTGTTTGGCGATGGCGCGGGCGCGGTGGTGCTGGAAGCCTCCGACAAACCGGGCATTTTGGCCACCGATATCCATGCCGACGGCAAACATGTGGGTCTTTTGTATGTGCCAGGTCATGTGCAAAACGGCCAAATCTTGGGTGACCCAGTGCTGAAAATGGACGGTCAAGGCGTGTTCAAACTGGCCGTGGGTGTGCTCGAAGCCACAGCCCGCGCCGTGCTGGACAAAGCCGGCCTAACAGATGCCGATCTCGATTGGCTGGTACCACACCAAGCCAATATCCGCATCATCCAAAGCACCGCCAAAAAACTCAAACTCCCTATGGAGAAAGTCATTTTGACCGTGGCCGAGCACGGCAACACCTCGGCCGCTTCCATTCCGCTGGCGCTGGACGCGGGCGTTCGCGCGGGGCAAATGAAGCCCGGCCAATTGGTCATGCTCGAGGGCGTGGGCGGTGGTTTCGCTTGGGGCTCGGTACTTTTCCGCTATTGATATGAAGACATTTGCTTTTGTGTTTCCGGGACAAGGCTCACAGTCGGTGGGAATGTTGGACGCTTGGGGCGACCACCCTGTGGTGCGCGACACCTTGGCCGAGGCCAGTGCGGCACTGGGCCAAGACTTGGGTGAACTCATCCACGCCGGTCCCAAAGAAGATTTGGCCCTCACCACCAACACCCAGCCGGTGATGTTGGTGGCCGCTGTGGCCGCCTACCGTGTTTGGCGCGATACCGGAGGCGCAGCCCCCGCTTTTGTGGCAGGGCATTCTCTGGGTGAATACTCGGCTTTGGTGGCCAGCGGCGTACTCAGCTTGGCACAAGCTGTGCCTTTGGTGCGGCTGCGTGCTCAGGCCATGCAAGAAGCGGTGCCGGTGGGCACCGGTGCCATGGCGGCGGTCTTGGGTTTGCCGTCCGATCAAGTGAATGCCATTTGCCAAGAAGCGCAAGACAGCTTTGGCGCTGGTAGCGCCGAGCTGGTGCAGGCCGCCAATTTCAACGACCCCGGCCAAACCGTGATTTCCGGCAGCAAAGCCGGCGTGGACAAAGCCTGTGAGATGCTCAAGGCCGCCGGTGCCAAGCGCACCTTGCCACTGCCGGTGTCCGCTCCTTTTCACTGTGCCTTGATGAAACCCGCCGCCGAGCGACTGCGCGTGGCTTTGGCCGCTTTAGAGCTTCATGCGCCGAGCATCCCCTTGATCAATAACATCGATGTGGCCAGCCCCAACGGCGCGGACGACATCCGCGACGCGCTCTACCGCCAAGCCTTTGGGCCGGTTCGCTGGGTCGAAGTCATTCGCGCCATGCAGCAGCTTGGCGTCACCCATGTGGTGGAATGCGGGCCCGGCAAAGTGCTGGCTGGCATGACTCCGCGCATCGACGCAAGTTTGCAAGCCGCTCCCTTCTATGACCCCGCCACATTGGCGCAGGTGCAAGCCCTTCTTTCTTGAAATCCATGACCAACCCAGACTCCTCCCCTCACATCGCCTTGGTCACCGGCGCCTCGCGTGGCATTGGTGCCTCGATTGCGCTTACCTTGGCGCAGCATGGCTTTCACGTCACTGGTACCGCCACCACCCCTGAAGGGGCGGCCCGCATCAGCGAGCAGCTGTTGGCGTTTGCCGGTTGCCAAGGTGCTTGCTTGCAAGTCAACGATGCCGCAGCGGTGCAGGCCTTGGTCGACGACATGGTCAGCCGGTTGGGCGGCCTGCAGGTGCTGGTCAACAACGCCGGCATCACCCGCGACACCTTGGCCATGCGCATGAAAGACGACGACTGGGACGCGGTCATCGACACCAACCTTAAGGCGGTGTTTCGATTGAGCCGCGCGGTCATGAAGCCCATGATGAAGCAACGTTATGGCCGCATCATCAACATCACCAGCGTGGTGGGCGCCTCGGGCAACCCCGGCCAAGCCAACTACGCCGCCGCCAAAGCGGGCGTGGCTGGCATGACCCGCGCCTTGGCGCGAGAACTGGGCAGCCGCCACATCACCGTCAACTGCGTGGCGCCGGGTTTCATCGACACGGACATGACGGCTGGTCTGCCGCCCGAACAACAACAAGCTTTGCTGGCCCAAATCCCTTTGGGCCACCTAGGAAAACCCGAAGATGTAGCCCACGCCGTGGCTTTTTTGGCCAGTGCGCAGGCGTCTTACATCACTGGGCAAGAGATTCACGTCAATGGCGGGATGCTCATGGCCTGATACCTCGGTATAAGCCATTAGCAAGCCGTATCGTCCGCGCGGCTAAAATCGCGGACTTCTAACCAACCCTCTGAGGGAAATATGAGCGATATCGAAACACGTGTCAAAAAAATCATTGCCGAACAACTCGGCGTGGAAGAGTCACAAGTCACCAACGAAAAAGCCTTCGTGGCTGATCTGGGCGCTGACTCCTTGGACACTGTGGAACTGGTGATGGCCTTGGAAGACGAGTTTGGCATTGAAATTCCAGACGAAGACGCAGAAAAAATTACCACCGTGCAAAACGCTATCGATTACGCACTGGCGCATAAAAAAGCCTAATTTCAAAGGTTTCGCATGAGCCGTCGTCGCGTGGTCGTGACAGGCTTGGGCTGTGTGTCCCCCGTTGGGAACACTGCACAGGAATCCTGGACACGCATTTTGGCCGGGCAATCTGGCATAGATCGCATCACCCACTTTGATGCGTCAGCGTACGCCTGCCACTTTGCAGGTGAGGTGAAAAACTTCAACCTCGACGCCTACATTTCACCCAAAGAAGCGCGCACCATGGACCGTTTCATCCATTTGGGTGTGGCGGCCAGTTTGCAAGCAGTGGCCGACGCAGGGTTGGCGACAGGCGACGCTTTGGACGAAGAAGCGTCTTACCGCATTGGCTGTTTGATCGGCTCTGGCATTGGCGGTTTGCCCCTGATCGAAAACATGCGCGACGAACTTATGGCACGTGGGCCGCGCCGCATCTCTCCATTTTTCGTGCCAGCGTCCATTATCAATATGATTTCCGGCCATGTGTCCATGCGCTGCGGCTTTAAAGGCCCCAATTTGGCCATTGCCACAGCCTGCTCCACCGGCTTGCACAGCATTGGCGAGGCAGGACGCATCATCGAATATGGCGATGCTGATGTGATGGTGGCGGGCGGCGCAGAAGCCACGGTGTCGCCACTTGGCCTGGGTGGCTTTGCCGCCATGCGAGCGCTCTCTACCCGCAACGACGACCCGCAAAGCGCATCACGCCCTTGGGACCGTGACCGAGACGGCTTTGTGCTGGGCGAGGGCTCTGGCGTGATGGTGTTGGAAGAATACGAATACGCCAAAGCACGGGGTGCGCGCATCTATGCCGAGTTGATTGGCTATGGCCGAAGTGCAGATGCCGGTCACATGACTGCACCCAATATGGACGGCCCACGTCGTGCCATGCGCAGTGCGTTGGCGAATGCGCAGATCAACGCTGATCAGGTTCAATACCTCAACGCCCATGGCACCTCGACGCCTTTGGGAGACATCAACGAAACCCAGGCCATCAAGGCGGCTTTTGGCGACCATGCCAAATCCTTGGTGGTGAGTTCCACCAAGTCCATGACCGGCCATTTGCTGGGTGGTGCCGGTGGCATTGAAAGCGTGTTTACCGTTTTGTCGTTGTATGACCAAAAAGCACCCCCCACTATCAATTTGCACAACCCGGATCCCGAGTGCGATTTGGACTATTGCGCCAACACGGCCCGTGACATGAAAATTGAGGTCGCGGTCAAAAATAATTTCGGTTTTGGTGGAACCAACGGCACTTTGGTGTTCAAGCGACTTTAAAAACGCGAGATTGCCCCGATTTTGCTGAGGTGATGCCATTGCCTGATCACGTAAGCTGAATTTTTCAAATACAACCACCCCTCTGAGGTTTTGGAGCCAAATATGATGTTGAGCAAATTCAATGACAAGCGCATGGGCTTGTGGATGGGCGTTTTAAGCCTCACTGCGGTGCTGTGGAGTGCACCTGCCGTGCTGCCTTTGCAATCGGCTTGGGCACAGTCCAGTGGTGCGGGTCGCACACTGCCCGATTTCACTGATTTGGTCGAAATCGTTGGCCCGTCGGTGGTGAATATTCGAACCATCGACAAAGTAGCGGTCAACCCGGGTGCCGGCGCCAACCCCAATAACAGTGGTCCCAACAGCGGTGGTCCCAACAGCGGTGGTCCCAGTGACGAAGAATTGCAAGAACTGTTTCGTCGCTTTTTTGGTATGCCCCCGCCCGGCAAGCCTGGCACACCCGGTCAGCCCAGGCAACCCAACCGACCCCAGCAGCAACCCGAAGAGCAGCCACGCGGTGTGGGCTCAGGTTTTATTTTGACCAACGATGGCTTCATCATGACCAACGCCCATGTGGTCGATGGTGCAGACCAAGTGATCGTCACACTCACCGACAAACGTGAATTCACCGCTCGCATCGTAGGCGCAGACAAACGCACCGATGTGGCTGTGGTGAAGATCGAAGCCAGTGGTTTGCCTCCTGTGAAAATTGGTGACCCTAACCGTCTCAAAGTCGGCGAATGGGTGATGGCCATTGGCTCACCCTTTGGCTTGGAAAACACTGTGACAGCTGGCATCGTCAGCGCCAAAGGCCGCGACACCGGTGACTACCTGCCATTTATCCAAACCGACGTGGCCATCAACCCCGGCAACTCCGGCGGCCCGCTCATCAATATGCGCGGTGAGGTGGTGGGCATTAACAGCCAAATTTATTCCCGCTCAGGTGGTTTCATGGGAATTTCTTTCTCCATCCCCATCGATGAAGCGGTACAGGTCAGCACCCAGCTTCGCTCCTCGGGCCGCGTGCAGCGTGGCCGCTTGGGTGTGGGCATTGGCGATGTGAGCAAAGAAGTGGCTGAGTCCCTCGGCCTTGGTAAGCCACAAGGCGCATTGGTCAGCAATGTCGAGGCGGGTTCCCCTGCAGACAAAGCAGGCATAGAGGCTGGCGACATCATTTTGAAGTTCGACGGTAAGAAGATCGAAAAATCTTCAGACCTGCCCCGCGCTGTTGGCGGCACCAAGCCTGGCACAGCCAGCACCGTGACGGTCTTCAGGCGCGGCAGCACCAAGGACTACCCCATCATGGTCGGCGAGTTTGAGCCTGACCGCGCGGCTCAAAAAGCCACCCCTGAAAAAGCAACTCCACCCAACGCCGCGCAATTACTCGGGTTGACCGTCAGCGATTTGACCGAAGCCTTGAAAAAAGAACTCAACCTCAAAGGCGGTGTGCGAGTTGACGCCGTGGCCGACCCCGCATTAAAAGCTGGTATCCGAGAGGGTGACGTAGTCGTGCAGGTCGCCAACACCGAGGTGGCCGATGTCAAAGCTTTCACCCAATTGCTCACACGCTTGGACAAAAACAAGCCCATCAATGTATTGTTGCGTCGGGGAGAGTGGGCGCAGTACACCGTGATTCGGCCGCGCTAAAGCCTTTGAAAACAAAGGGTTTACCCTTGATGTTGTTTGACGGATTCGCCCAACGATTTGAAAATATTTTTCTATTTTTCCGATCTGTGTGAGACCGCATTCCTTAATTATAAAATCATCTAAAGAATCAACTATAAAAATTGAAATTGATATAAAAAGACGGCAAATGACCACCATGCGAGATTCCCAAGACTTTCCCCCCAACGCTCCACAGCTCACCCACAAGTTGTTCTGTTGTTTTCGCGCTGATTCTGTGGATAAGTTGTGAATAAATTCTGTGTGGCAGGGTCGCAACGATGGCTCGAGGGACTTGTAAGGACTTTGAGCAACTGCCTTTTTCCCTACAATGAATCTCCAACTATCGCAGTTGCCATAGATTGTTGGTTCCGGGCGCGTCATAACCTGACGCGCCTTTTTTTATGCTTTTCTCCTCTGTAAATTCAAATACTTAACTGCTTGCCTTGATGAACCACATCAGAAATTTTTCCATCATTGCGCACATTGATCATGGCAAATCCACGCTGGCAGACCGCTTGATTCAGCGCTGCGGCGGCTTGAGCGACAGAGAGATGGAAGCCCAGGTGCTCGACTCGATGGACATTGAAAAAGAGCGGGGGATAACCATCAAGGCGCAGACCGCTTCACTGCGCTACAAAGCGAAAAACGGCGAAATTTACAACCTCAATTTGATCGACACCCCCGGGCATGTCGACTTTTCCTACGAGGTCAGCCGCTCTTTGTCGGCGTGCGAAGGCGCTTTGTTGGTGGTGGATGCCAGCCAAGGCGTGGAAGCACAGACGGTGGCCAATTGTTATACCGCCCTCGACTTAGGGGTCGAGGTGGTGCCCGTGCTCAACAAGATGGACTTGGCTTCGGCGGACCCCGAGAACGCCAAAACCGAAATCGAAGACGTGATTGGCATTGACGCTGGTGACGCGATCCCCTGTTCGGCCAAAACAGGCATGGGCGTGGATGAGATCTTGGAGGCTGTGATCGCCAAAATTCCTCCCCCACGCGGTAACCCTGACGGGCCTCTTCGCGCCATGATCGTCGACAGCTGGTTCGACACCTATGTGGGCGTGGTCATGCTGGTGCGGGTGGTCGATGGCCGCTTGGCCAAGGGTGAGCGCTTCAAGATGATGGCAACCAACGCGGTCTACAACGCCGACAACCTGGGTGTGTTCACCCCAGCCAATGAGTCGCGTGAGTCGCTGGAAGCGGGCGAGGTGGGTTACATCATTGCTGGTATCAAAGAACTGCAAGCTGCCAAGGTGGGTGACACCATCACCTTGGAGAAAAAACTGCCCAACAACCTCGGGCCAGCATTACAAGCCTTGCCTGGCTTCAAGGAAATTCAGCCGCAGGTGTTTGCAGGCCTGTACCCCACCGAAGCCAACCAGTACGACGCCTTGCGCGACGCTTTGGAAAAACTCAAGCTCAACGATTCTTCATTGCGCTACGAGCCCGAGGTGTCGCAAGCTTTGGGTTTTGGCTTTCGCTGCGGTTTTTTGGGCTTGCTGCATATGGAGATCGTGCAAGAGCGTTTAGAGCGCGAATTCGACCAAGACCTCATCACCACCGCTCCCAGTGTGGTGTACCAAGTGATGCGAGCCGATGGCGAGGTCATCATGGTGGAGAACCCCTCCAAAATGCCCGAGGCCAGCAAAATGGAGGAAATCCGCGAGCCTATTGTCACCGTGCATTTGTACATGCCACAAGACTATGTGGGCGCTGTCATGACCCTCGCTAACCAAAAACGTGGGGTGCAGCTGAACATGGCCTACCACGGCCGCCAAGTCATGCTCACCTATGAAATGCCTTTGGGTGAAATCGTTCTAGACTTTTTTGACAAGCTCAAAAGTGTGAGCCGAGGCTACGCTTCCATGGACTACGAGTTCAAGGAGTACCGCGCCGCTGATGTGGTGAAGGTGGATATTTTGTTGAACGGCGAACGCGTCGACGCCTTGTCCATCATTGTTCACCGTAGCCAGTCACAGTACCGTGGCCGCGCGGTGGTCTCCAAAATGCGTGAAATCATCAGCCGCCAAATGTTTGATGTTGCCATCCAAGCGGCGATTGGCGCCAATATCATTTCACGCGAAACCATCAAAGCCTTGCGTAAAAACGTGCTGGCAAAATGCTATGGTGGCGACATCAGTCGCAAGCGCAAACTTTTAGAGAAACAAAAGGCAGGCAAGAAACGCATGAAACAAATTGGATCGGTAGAAGTGCCCCAAGAGGCCTTTTTGGCGATATTGCAGGTGGAAGATTGATCGCCGCTCTCACCGGCTTGGTCTTGGCCGGCTTTGTAGGCTATGCAGGCGCTTGGTACGCTGGCATTGTGGAAGGCAATTTTGCTTTGCTGTTATTCATGGCCACCATTGTCACGGGCGTGTATTGGGTGGCAGAAAAATTGTATTTTTGGCCCAAGCGTCAACGCTCGGCCCAAGCTTTGCAAGAACAGTATGCCAAGCGTGAACAAGAGTTGATGCAACAAGGCATCGCCACCCCGCCTGAGCACCAGCAGCTTGCGGCCAAGTTGGAAGAGATGTACCGCCAACCGTGGTGGTTGGATTGGACCGCAGGTTTGTTTCCCGTCATCGTGGCGGTTTTCATCTTGCGCTCTTTCTTGTTTGAGCCTTTCAAAATTCCCTCGGGCTCCATGATTCCCACATTGCATGTGGGCGACTTGATTTTGGTGAACAAATTCCATTACGGCATTCGATTACCCGTCATCAACCGCAAGCTGACCGACGGCAACGCGGTGCAGCGTGGCGATGTGATGGTGTTTCGCTACCCACCCAAGCCCAGTTTGGACTACATCAAGCGCGTGATTGGCATCCCTGGCGACGAGATCGCCTATATCAATAAGCGACTCACCATCAATGGTCAAGCCGTAGCCAAAACCTCGGTTCCCGAATTCTTCGACGCTGACAATATGCGCTACAGCAAGCAGTTCGAGGAACCCTTGCCGATTGGCAGCACACCTTCGGATATGCAAAATCTGCGAGTCCATCGATTGCTCAACGAAGACCGTGCGCCGGCTTTTGTGAGTGGCATTGATGACTTTGCCTACAAAGAAAATTGCACGTACAACGTTGAAGGTTTTATTTGTAAAGTGCCTGTCGGTCACTATTTTCTGATGGGTGACAACCGCGATAACTCCTTGGATTCCCGCTACTGGGGCTTTGTGCCCGACCAAAACATTGTGGGTAAAGCTTTTTTTGTGTGGATGAATTTTGGCAATCCCAGCCGAGTTGGTGGTTTTGACTGACGATGGCCGAGGTGCATGAGAAGTTGACCACCTCGGGCTTGCAAGACAGGTTACAGCACCGCTTTGCCCAGCCTCAGTTGCTTGAGCTGGCGTTGACCCACCGCAGTTTCAGCAGCCAACACAATGAGCGTTTGGAGTTTTTAGGCGACTCGGTGCTCAATTTGGCGGTGTCGCGCATGCTCTTTACTGGTTTGCACGACCAACCCGAGGGCGACCTCTCCCGTGTACGCGCCAATTTGGTCAAGCAAGATACCTTGCACCGTTTGGCGCTCGACTTAGGCTTGAGCGGCTTGATCCGTTTGGGCGAGGGCGAGATGCGCTCGGGTGGCCAGCAGCGTTCCTCAATCTTGGCTGATGCCTTGGAAGCCATCATTGGCGCGGTACTGATGGACGCAGGTTACCCAGCAGCAGAAGGCTTGGTGCTGCGCTTGTTTGACAAGGTGGCCATCTCTCCGACCATGACAGCTGCCGCCAAAGATCCCAAAACCGAATTGCAAGAGTTGTTGCAATCACGACGTATGCAACTGCCCATCTACCGTGTGGCAGGTACCACGGGTGCGGCACACCAACAGACCTTCGATGTTGAGTGCGAAATCGTTGAGCTAAAGCAAGCCCAGCGCGGCATAGGCAACTCGCGCCGCAGCGGCGAGCAAGCGGCCGCTGCCGCCATGCTCCAATGGCTGCAGGAGCATCCTTTATGACAGAACATTCAATACCTGCATTGACAGGTACGCAACGCTGCGGTTTGGTGGCGATTGTGGGCAAGCCCAATGTGGGCAAGTCCACCTTGCTGAATGCCTTGGTGGGACAAAAAATCAGCATCACCTCTCGCAAAGCGCAAACCACCCGCCACCGCATCACTGGCATCCGCACCACGGGCGAGACGCAGTTTATTTTTGTCGACACCCCCGGCTTTCAGACCGACCATGCCAATGCCCTGAACCGCTCGCTCAACAAAACTGTGGTGGGTGCTGTCAGCGATGTGGACTTGGTGTTGTTTGTGGTCAATGCGGGCAGTTTTGCACAGGCCGACGCCAAGGTGCTGGCGTTGTTGAAGAAAGGTATTCCAGCTTTGTTGATTGCCAACAAGCTCGATAAAGTGCATCGCCGAGAGGACATTGCACCTTGGCTGCAAGAGATGCAAACACGTCACCCTTTTGCGCAGTTCATGCCGATGTCGGCGAAAAACGCCAAGGATATTGAGCGCTTGCTGACCCAGTGCCAAGCCTATTTGCCTGAGCAACCATGGTGGTACAGCGAGGACGAACTCACAGACCGCAGTGAAAAGTTTTTGGCCAGTGAAATCATCCGCGAAAAACTGTTTCGCTTCACGGGCGACGAGCTACCCTACACCTCCACCGTCATCATCGATAAATTCACCGAGGAGCCAGGTAAGACGGTGTCGCGCATGGTGCGCATCGCTGCCACCATCGTGGTCGAGCGCGATGGCCACAAAGCCATGGTGATCGGTGAGGGCGGTGAGCGCTTGAAGCAAATTGGCACACTCGCTCGCCAAGAATTAGAAAAACTGATGGATGCCAAAGTGTTCATCGAACTGTGGGTGAAAGTGCGCTCGGGCTGGGCCGATGACGAAGCGCGGGTGCGCAGCTTTGGCTACGAGTAAAGCGGCTGCGCTTCGGGTTCTGGATGAACCCGCTTTTGTGCTCCACCACTACGACTGGAGCGAATCCAGCCGCATATTGGAAGTCCTGACCCGCCACCACGGGCGTGTGGCCTTGGTCGCCAAAGGTGCCAAACGCCCCACCTCCAATTTGCGGGCCGTGTTGCTGCCCCTGCAACCGCTGTCGCTTTCTTATGGCGGTGACGCTGAAATTCGTACCTTGAAGAGCGCCGAGTGGGCGGGTGGCCATGTCATGCCCAGCGGCGAGGCCTTGCTGTCGGGCTATTACCTGAATGAACTCTTGTTGCGCTTATTGGCCCGTGACGACCCCCATCCCGCTTTGTTTGACACCTACCGCCAGACCGTCAAGGTCTTGGCCAGTGGCTTAGACAACACCATCGCGCCTTTGTTGCGAGCCTTTGAGTTGCTGCTGCTGCGAGACATTGGTTTTTTACCAGACCTGTCGGTGCAAACCTTGACCTTGCAAGCGCTGCAAACACAAGCCAGCTATGCCTTGTTTGCAGAAGGCGGGCTCAGAGCCGTGGAGGAGGGCGTTGCTTTGCGCGGCAGCCATTGGCTGCAGTTGCATGGTGCGCTTGCCAGCGATGCGCCCTTGACCGCCTTGCTGCGTTGTTGCGCCGAGTTCGCGCCCGAGTTGCGCAGTGCGCTGCAAACCCAGCTGCGCAACCTCTTGCACTACCATTGCGGCGTCAACAGCTTGCGCACCCGCCAAGTGATGATGGAATTACAAGCTTTATGAACACCCATTTATCTGTCAATCTGAACAAAGTTGCGCTGGTGCGTAACACCCGCCATTTGGGCATTCCCAGCGTCACCCGTGCAGCCACACTGTGTTTGCAATCGGGTGCCCACGGCATCACGGTGCACCCTCGGCCGGACCAACGCCATATCCGCGACAGCGATGTGTTCGATTTGGCGGAGTTGCTCAAAGCATGGCCAGACCGCGAGTTCAATATCGAGGGCAACCCTTTTCACAACCTCATGGCCTTGGTTGAAAAAGTGCGTCCTCAGCAAGTGACCTTCGTGCCTGATGCCGAAGGTCAGTTCACCTCTGACCACGGTTGGCGCTTTCCCGAGAACGCTGAACGACTGAGACCCCTGATCGCACAGGCCCAAGCTTGGGGTGCACGGGTCAGTCTGTTCATGGATGCAGACCCTTCTGCCATGGTGTTTGCAAAGGAAGTGGGCGCTGACCGCGTGGAGCTTTATACCGAGCCTTATGCGGCCAACCATGGCACGCCCCAAGGCGCGGCGATGTTGGCCAAGTTCGCAGAAACCGCCAAGGCGGCGCTTGCGGTGGGCCTGCAAGTCAATGCGGGACACGACCTGAACTTGGCCAATTTACGTGACTTTGTGCAAGCAGTCCATGATGTGAAAGAGGTGTCAATTGGCCACGCCTTGATGGCCGACGCCTTGGAAATGGGCTACACCGAAACGGTGAAAGCCTATTTGGACTGCCTCCAACCATGAGCCAAATTTATGGCATTGGCACCGATATTTGCGACATCCGCCGCATCCGTGCCGCCTTCGATCGCCACGGCGAACGCTTTGCCCAAAAGGTGCTGAGTGAGGCCGAGATGCAAACCTTTCGCGTCCGAAGCGCTCGCTGGCCAGACCGTGGGGTGCGTTTTTTGGCAACGCGTTTTTCGGTGAAAGAGGCCTTCAGCAAAGCCATCGGATTGGGGATGCGAATGCCCATGACTTGGCGGCATTGTGAGGTGGGGCGTTTGCCCAGTGGCCAACCCACCATCGTGCTGCATGGCGCTTTGCAAGAATGGTTCGCCGCGCGCCAACTGCGTGCCCATGTCACCCTCAGTGACGAAACCGACTACGCCACCAGCCATGTCATAGTTGAACAAACCGCTGCTTGAACCATGACCACTGTGAAACACGCCCCCCTGATTTTGGACATCGCTGGCACCGCGCTCAGCGACACCGACCGTCGCCGCTTGGCGCACCCACTGTGTGGCGGGATGATCTTGTTTGCCCGCAACTGGGCAGACCGCCAGCAACTCACGGCTTTGTGCGCTGACATCAAGCGTGTGCGACCCGATGCTTTGATTTGCGTGGACCACGAGGGCGGGCGGGTACAGCGCTTTCGCACCGATGGCTTCACACATTTGCCAGCCATGGCGGAGTTGGGACATCTTTGGTTCGAGGACGACCAAGATTTACCCGGCAGTGGCGCTTTGAACGCTACCAACGCAGCCACCGCCTGCGGCTACGTACTTGCCTCTGAGTTGCGTGCTTGCGGCGTTGATTTCAGCTTCACGCCTGTGCTGGACTTGGACTTTGGCACCAGCGGCGTGATTGGCGACCGCGCTTTTTCGCGCGATCCGCGCATGGTGGGTGTGCTGGCCAAAAGCCTGATGCACGGCTTGTTACAAGCCGGTATGGCCAATTGCGGCAAGCATTTCCCTGGGCATGGTTTTGTGAAGGCCGACTCGCATACCGACATTCCTGTCGACAAGCGCAGCTTGAAGGCCATCTTGCATGACGACGCCTTGCCTTACGCGTGGTTGACCACCAGTTTGACCAGCGTCATGCCAGCACACGTCATTTACCCCAAGGTGGATGCGCGGCCAGCGGGTTTCTCAGCGCGTTGGCTCAAAGACATCTTGCGTCACCAACTCGGCTTTCAGGGCGCGGTCTTCAGCGACGATTTGTCCATGGCTGGCGCACGTTTGATCGATGGCAAAGAGGTGAGCTACACCGAGGCCGCTGTGACGGCATTGCAAGCCGGTTGTGATTTGGTCTTGTTGTGCAACCAAAGTACCCCAGACAGCCCACAAGGCGGGCAGGCGGTCGA
>CAMDIP010000001.1 GCA_945899335.1 Bordetella parapertussis | reverse complement strand
GAGGTTAACCGATCACCCTTATTTTTTTCGAAACTCCCAAGGGGACATGGGTGCGTCATCTGCCCAAAGCCCCAGGTTGAGGGATTTTGATTTCAATTCGGTATCGCTGTAGACAGCTTGGTCAGATGCGGATTGTTCGTTTTGATATTTTTTATAGTGCCAAGCCAGGCCCAACGACAGCTGTTGCAGGCAAATATCTAAATCACCTATGGTGACCTTGCCAACGATACGACCGTACTTGTCCTCTTTGTCGTATTCAATGCGCACCTGTTTGCTGTGAACAAGGCCGTGAAGACTTTGCTTGGATTTTTCACCAAAAGCTTGTTTTTTCTCTGGGGCATCTATGCCTTGTAGCCTGATTTTGTAAGTATTCTTTTGTTGATCTAGCACGGTGATAGTGTCACCATCTGCCACACCAACCACCAACCCCTCAAGGGTTTTTGCGTGAATGAAATTTGATAAAAATAGTATAAAAATTAATAGAATTTTTTTCATGCCAAATACCTTTACGTATTTGACAAATTCTACAAACTTTTAGTTTTTAAATAATTTGATGAATTAATCGTACAAAGCAACTATCGGTGTTATCGACAGCTTTGCCAGTTAAGAAAACCTTATGTCTGGAGCTGACCTAATGAAGCTTCACCGTTGGGTTGGTTTGCTTGGTAATCATTCTTGCCAAGGTATAGAGCGAGGTTTTCAAAAAACCGTGGATGGCCAATTCATGCAATTTGTACAAAGACAGGTACATGACTTTTGCAAAATAGCCTTCAATCATCAAATTTTTACCAATGAGCCCACCCATCATATTGCCTACCGTGCTGAATTTTCCTAACGACACCAAAGACCCAAAATCTTTGTAGCGGTAGGCCTTCAGCGGCTTGCCTGCAAACCTTCGCGTGATTTGTTGATACACATGAGAAGCTTGTTGGTGCGCCGCTTGGGCGCGTGGTGGAACCAGTCCGGATGTACCGCCATGCCCATCAGGGTAAGGGCAGGCAGCGCAATCGCCGAGTGCAAAAATATCTTTGTCACGCGTGGTTTGCAGTGTGTTGTGAACAACAATTTGGTTGATCCGGTTGGTTTCAAGTCCACCAATGTCTTTCAACAAATCGGGGGCCTTCACCCCAGCAGCCCAAACCACCAGTTCTGACTCGAGAATTCGCCCATCTGCCAGTCGCAGTCCTGTGGGCAGGACCTCAGTCACTTTGGCGTTGGTGATAACTTGCACCCCCAAGGATTGAATCAGTTGCTCTGTGGCTTTTGACAGCTTCGGTGGAAGTGCTGGCAGTATGCGGTCGGCTGCCTCGATCAAGCTGACCTTGATGTCCTTGTCCGCGTCAATACGGTCAAGACCAAAAGCAACCACTTCGCGGGTGGTTCTGTGCAGCTCCGCTGCAAGCTCAACCCCAGTGGCCCCCGCACCAATGATCGCCACATGCAACTGCCGTTTGTTGATGGCCTCTAGCTGGTTGTGCGCTCGGATACAAGCATTGACCATCTTGGAATGAAACTGTTTTGCATCATGTTGGTTCTCGAGTCGCAGCGCATATTCCTTCACGCCTTGGGTGCCAAAGTCATTACTTAAACTGCCAATACAAATGACCAGCGTGTCGTAAATAATTTGTTGAACAGGCGTGACGGCCGTCCCATCGCTGTCCACATAGGGCGCCAAGTCTATGGTTTTGTTTTCGCGGTTCAATCCATTGAGTTCGCCAATTCGAAATGTGAAATGGTTCCAATGGGCGTGTGCCATGTAATCCACCTCATGGTCGCCAAAGTCCATGCTGCCTGACGCAATTTCATGCAGTTTGGGCTTCCAGATATGTGTGCGGTTTTTATCTACCAGCGTGACCAGCGCTTTGTTTTTTCGTCCTAAGGTTTTGCCTAATTTGGTGGCCAGTTCTAAACCGCCTGCGCCGCCGCCTACGATCACAATTTTGTGTATTGCTTTGTTCATTCATGTCCAATGGAGAAATCATTCAAACCGCAAGCGTCTTTGCCTTTAAGAAGCCACAGGGGTCGTGTTGCAAAGTTCAGCGCCAGTCCGGTTTTGCCTGCTGCGGGGTGCAAGCTGCGGTCAAAGTGGGAAGTGGTGGGCATGTAGCGGATTGCCACGCCTGTTCGGCGTAAACCTGATGTATTGGCTTTTGCACCATGGATCATATAGACATCGTGCATTGACATCTGACCGGGCTGAAGTTCTATATCTACTGCCTGATCTTCGTTAAAGGTATCGTCTGCCAAGCGCTGGTTCAAAACCAGGTCATTCCTGTCCTCATGCAAATGGGGGTGAAGTACTTGGCCATTGTGCGAGCCAGGTATGACGCGCAAACAACCATTGCTCTTCAAGCTGGGCTCTATCGCGACCCACACGGTGCAAGTGGCCAGCGGCCGCATAGGCCAATACTGCCCGTCTTGGTGCCAAGGGGTTTCAAACCCATGCGCAGCAGGTTTGCAAAATACTTGGCAACCCCAAAGCGCCACATTGGGACCAATGATTTCTGACACCATTTCTACCAAAGGTGGGTACATGGCCAGTTCTAAAAACTTTCGGCTACCTGCAACCCCATCGTCGTTTTTGCCTTGTTGCTGGCCTTCAATATGCGCACTGACCAATTTTTCAGGTCTGACGTCGGGGTTGGCACGAATAAGTTCATCCAAGGTGGTTTGCAGATCCTTCACCATTTCTGGAGGCAGGCTAAAGCGTGGAATCACAAACCCCTTCGCTTGGTAGTGCGCTATTTCGGTTGCGCTGAGAATTGCTTCAGGCATAAATTTGCTTGTGATTGGCTGAGAGGGTGGTTTTAGCAGACTTTGTATACTGAAACCATGCAGCCCTTTCACTTGGCCTTTCCCGTTAGCTCGCTAGAAAAAGCTCGCTCGTTTTATGGCGAGATGCTCGGTTGCCCTGAAGGTCGCTCATCGCCTGACTGGGTGGATTTCGATTTTTACGGTCACCAAATCGTTGCGCACTTAAGCCCCAAAGAAGCGCGACTCAACCACACCAGCGCGGTGGATGGGCAAAATGTACCTGTGCGTCACTTTGGCATGGTGCTGACCATGTCGCAGTGGCAAGCTTTGGCCGATCGACTTCAACAAGCGGGTATCAAGTTTGACATTGAGCCTTACATACGCTTCAAAGGGGAAGTGGGTGAGCAAGCCACCATGTTTTTACACGACCCCTGTGGCAATGCCCTAGAGTTCAAGGCCTTCGCCGACCCATTGCGGTTATTTGCCAAATAAGCATTGCATTGCATGTCGGTTTCAGAGATTTACCAGCAGGAACTAAAAGCGCGGGGCTTTCACAGCGACCCAGCGCAACTGAGAGCTGTCGAGGCGCTGGACGATTGCGCCAAGGCATGGGCTGGCTACAAGCTCAAACGTGCCAACGCCATCAAAAAACTCATCAACCACCCGGATATTCCGCAAGGCGTTTATTTGTTCGGCGGTGTAGGCAGGGGAAAAAGTTTTTTGATGGATTGCTTTTACCAAGCCGTTCCCATAGAGCGTAAAACCCGCTTGCATTTTCACGAATTCATGCGAGAGGTGCACCGTGAATTGCATGAACTGCAAGGCACGGTCAACCCTTTGGATGAACTGGGCAGACGCATGGCCAAGCGTTTCAAGCTGATTTGTTTCGATGAATTTCATATTGCTGATATCACCGACGCCATGATCCTGCACCGTTTGCTGGTGGCTATGCAGGTCAACGGCATTGGGTTTGTCACCACCTCGAACTTTAAGCCCGACGAACTCTACCCCGATGGTTTGCACCGTGACCGCATGCTGCCGGCCATTGACTTGCTCAATGCCAGTATGCAGGTCATCAATGTTGACAATGGCACAGACTACCGTGGTCGCATGTTGGAGCAAGCGCAGCTGTACTTAAGCCCTTGTAACGATGCCAACGAGGCTGTGATGCACCAAACTTTTGACCGCTTGGCTGAAACCCCGGACCAAGATGGGTTGTTGCTGATTGAGTCACGCAAAATTTGGGCCAAACGCCGCGCTGGTGGTGTGGTGTGGTTTGATTTCAAGGTCTTGTGCGGTGGTCCGCGCTCTCAAAACGATTTTTTGGAAATTGCCAGTCAGTTCCACACGGTTTTTTTGAGCGGTGTGCCGCACATGGAAGTGCGCATGGCCTCGGAGGCCAGACGCTTTACTTGGTTGATCGATGTGCTTTACGACCGCCGTGTCAAATTGGTGTTGATGGCCGAAGTTGAGCCCGAAGCTTTGTACACCGAGGGGCCGATGTCGCACGAGTTTCCTCGCACCGCTTCTAGGCTGCGCGAAATGCAGTCAGGCGCGTTTTTGGCGCTGGGGCGGCGCTTGGTGGATACTTCCTTGACATGAAACATTTTCGATCTGGCTTTTTCGCCTTTTTGCTGCTTGGTAATGCGGTATTTGTGCATGCGCAAGACGGCTTGGTGCAGGGCTTAGACCTGACAGCCGAGCGCGAGCGTATCAAGGTCGAGCGCAGTCAAATGGAGGCTGAGTACAGCCAATCCCTTCGCGCTTGCTACCAAAAACTCAACGTCAACAGCTGCAAAGACGATGCATTCAAAATTCGGTTGCAAAAAACCAATGCGCTTCGGTACCAAGAGCGGGTTTTGAACGACCAAGAACGCAAGCAGCGCAGTGCAGCAGCTTTGCAAAGCATCGAAGAAAAAAACAGCTTGGAGACACAAACCGAGAATGCCGAGCGTCGTGCCCGTAGCACTCAGCAGCACCTTGACAAGCTTGAAAGCAATCTTGAAAAAAACGAAGCCCGTTTGGAAAAAGAAGCGCGTGAAGCTGAAAATTTAGAGAAAAATGCAAACCGCCAACGGGAATTGAGCGAGCGCCAACGCGCTCATCAAGACAAAGTGGAGGCGGCCAAAGCCGAGCGTGAAAAGCATCTGAAAAAAATGCAAGCGGCCAAAGAACACCGTGAGCAAGTAGACCGTAACCGTGTGCAGCGTGGAACGCCGGGGGCTGCCCCGCTGCCTGTTCAACCTCTTGATAAGCCATGATGGGCCAGCCTTGACAAACCCTTTGTCGGATGCGGTCAAGGAAGTATTTGGCTCCTTGGGACCGCTGGCCAGATCTAGCCCGCATTTCAAACCCCGCGCCGGTCAAACCGCCATGGCCATGGCGGTGGCCGATACCGTGGCTGAGGGTGGCTCCTTGGTGGTCGAGGCGGGTACAGGTGTTGGCAAGACCTTTGCCTACCTTGTGCCTGCGTTGCTCAGCGGCGAGCGGGTGTTGTTGTCGACAGCCACCAAAACCTTGCAAGACCAGTTATTTGCCCGAGACATCCCCGATTTGCTCGCTGCATTGGGCTTGCCTTTGCGTTTGGCCATGCTCAAAGGCCGCGGCAGTTATGTCTGCCAGCAACGCTTGGCCATGGCACAACAAGCCGCTACTTTGCCTGACCGAACTTCAGTCAGAACCTTAGCGCAGGTACAAACGTGGGCCAACACCACTCGCACTGGCGATTTGGCTGAAATGCCCACGCTCGATGAACGCTCGCCCCTGATCCCCTTGATCACCTCCAACCGCGACAACTGTTTGGGTTCAACCTGCAGTTTTTGGAAAGAGTGCCATGTGAATGCCGCCCGTAAAGAGGCCATGGCGGCTGATGTTGTGGTGATTAACCACCATTTGTTTTTTGCGGATTTGGCCATGCGCGAGGGTGGCATGGCCGAGTTGCTGCCCAGTGTGAGGGTGGTGGTGTTCGATGAAGCCCATCAACTCAATGAAACCGGCATACAGTTTTTGGGTCAACAACTGGGCTTGGGGCAAATGCTCGATTTGGCCCGAGACATCCTTGCTTGCGGTTTGCAATTGGCCAAGGGCTTGGCTGATTGGCAAGGCGTGGTCGGCGAGTTTGAGAAGTCTTTGCGCGACCTGCGCCTGCTGATTGGCAAGTACCCGCCCAACACCCGCCTGCGGTGGTTGGCAGGCTACCCGCAGGGCATCAACCCCCAAGACTGGGGCGACGCCATGCTGTTGTTGACACAGCGGTCTCAAGGGGTATTGGCTTCATTGGAAGTGGTGGCAGATGCCGCGCCAGAGTTTGTTCGCTTGCATGAACGCGTGAGCGATGTCATCGGTTTGATTGCCCATTTCTCCCAAGAGTGTCCAGCAGGTTCTGTGCGTTGGTTGGAGGTGGGTGCGCAAGCACGTTGCATGGAGGCGCCTTTGGACATTGCGGATGTGATGCAAAACCGTTTGCTGCAAACCGTGGTGACAGTGCCAGATACGCAAGGCAACACGGTAGATTTACCGCGCAGTTGGATTTTTACCTCGGCCACGCTGGGCAACGACGAGCGATTGACTTGGTTCACCGAGCCCTGTGGTTTGTCGCAAGCAACGGTATTGCGTGTTGAAAGCCCTTTCGACTACGCGACCCAAGCCTGGCTTTATGTACCGCGCGACATGGTGTCACCCAAAGATGCGCAACACAGCGCGGCCGTGGGAGAAGTGGCACTGCAAGTAGCCCGGACTTTAGGCGGACGCACGCTGGTGTTGACCACCACCTCACGTGCTTTGCGAGCAATTGGCTTGCAGTTACAAACTGCATTGGGCGAAACCACAGAGATGGAGGTTTTGGTTCAAGGCGAAAGCCCTAAACGCCAATTGATGCAACGTTTTCGCCAAGCCATTGAGCCAGGAAGGCAAGGCTGTGTGCTGGTAGCGACGGCGAGTTTTTGGGAAGGCTTTGATGTGCCAGGCGACGCTTTGCAAGCGGTGGTGATTGATAAGCTGCCTTTTCCACCACCCAATGACCCAGTGGTGGAAGCACGCGGGCAACGCTTGGAAGCGCAAGGGCGCAGTTCGTTCAATGATTATTTTTTGCCAGAAGCCGCAGTGTCACTGAAACAAGGCGCAGGACGCTTGATTCGACGCGAAAGTGATAGGGGCGCATTGGTGGTTTGCGATAACCGCTTGGTCAGCACCGGCTATGGCAGGCGTTTACTGGCGAATTTGCCACCCATGCAAAGGGTTCAGACCCTGCCAGAACTTTTACAAGCCTTGGCGGGCCTCACCAAAACTGATACCAACGCTTGCTAGGTGTTGGCGGTGGCGGGGCTTTGTCGGTGAAATACTGGCTTTGCGGATAAGAACTCTCGAGCACCCGAATGGTGTCTTCCTTGAGCTTGGTCAAACCTAAGGCTTCATAAGAGTCGATCAAAATAACCAGAGCGTCTTCCACTGCTGCAATATTTTGGTAGTCGTTGAGTGTGGTTTGTGCGCGGTTGATGGCAGCCACATAAGCACCTTTTTTGAAATAGTGACGAGCGACTTTGATCTCGGATTTCGCGAGCAAATTGACGATATGACGCATACGCAAGGTGGCGTCAGGGGTGTAGTTGGATTGGGGAAAGCGGGTCACCAGTTCTTTGTAGGCTTCGAAAGATTCGCGTGCCGCCATTTGGTCGCGTTCCGCCAAATCTTGCTTGAACCATTTGGAAAGCAGTCCTAAGTCATCATTGAAGTTGACTGTGCCTTTGAGGTAGAGCGCATAGTCAAGGGCTGGGCTGGCTGGATTGAGCTTGATAAAACGCTCAAGCGTGACGATGGCCGTGGCGCGGTCACCGTTTCTGTACAGCGCGTAGGCCTTGTCTAGCTGGGCTTGCTGTGCCAGCACGGTACCGGCAGCCCTTCCTTCGAGTTTGTCGAACAGGGCAATCGCCTTATCGTACAAAGCCCCGTTCATGCTGTCACGGGCTTCCTCGTAAAGTTCCTCTGGTTTCATCTTGAGGGTCTTGTCTTTTTCGTCGGCTGCGCAACCGAGGAGTACAAGCGTTGCCAACACCACCGATAATGAAAGTAATCTCAACACAGTCAACCTTTAGGCTTTGAATGGCATGCATTATCAACGATGAGCCCTACCCACAAAGCACCGCCAGCCCTCCCGACATTGGCTGAACTCGAAAGCGATGAACTCGCTATCGAGGTTGAAGTCCGCGAACTTGCCATCCCCACCGAATTGCATCGACAGCGCCTAGACCGCGCTTTGGTGAGCTTGTTGCCCGAGTTTTCACGCAACCATTTGAAGCACATGATTGAAGACGGTTGCGTCAGCTTGGACAATCAAGTGCTTACCAAAGTGGCGCATCTGGTCAAAGCGTTTGATGCCTGTCAGGTTCGCTTGCAGCCAACCGATATGTCGCAGGCCTTTGTGCCACAAGATTTACCCTTGGATGTGGTCTTTGAGGACGAGCACTTACGCGTCATTCATAAGCCTGTTGGCATGGTGGTACATCCTGCCCCTGGCAACTGGAGTGGCACCCTGCTCAATGGCTTGCTGTTTTTGGATGCTGGCCTCAAATTGATTCCTCGCGCAGGTATCGTGCACCGCTTGGACAAGGACACCAGTGGTTTGATGGTTACCGCCCGTACACGCCCCGCCATGGACGCTTTGGTGCAGATGATCGCCGCGCGGCAAGTCCACCGCGAGTACCTTGCCATTGCTCACCGCCCTTGGCGGGGTGCGCTGTTGCGCGAGGTAGACGCACCCATAGGACGTGATTCCCGCCAGCGCTTGCGCATGGCGGTGGTCGACTTGGCCAAACAGTCTGGCAAAACCGCACACACCAGTTTGCGGTGTTTGCAAAGCCAAGATTTGGGCTGTTTGGTGCATTGCACTTTACACACCGGCCGCACCCACCAAATCCGAGTGCACATGGCATCCATTGGTCACCCCTTATTGGCTGATACCTTGTATGGTGGCAGCCATACCGCAAACCTTCAGCGTCAGGCTTTACATGCTTATAAATTAGGTTTCCTCCACCCTATGACCGGCGAGTCCATGCAATTTCACAGGCCCTTGCCAAGCGACATGCAGCAAGCCTTGTCTGAATGGGGTCTGTCCGAGGTGCTCAGTTAGAATAGTGGGTTAATTTTCCCTCGGAATACCTGCTATGAACACCTTGGATGCCAAGCGTGTCCTCGAAACCGCTCTGCTATGCGCCGCACAACCTTTGTCGGTGCGCGAGCTGCGCCAGCTGTTTAACGATGAGCTGGGCGCCGACACGCTCAAAACACTTTTGCAAGATATCCAAGACGATTGGACGCAGCGCGGTATTGAATTGGTGCAAGTTGCCAGCGGATGGCGTATGCAAAGTCGCCCTGAAATGCGCGACTTCCTTGACCGTTTGCACCCTGAAAAACCACCTAAATACTCGCGTGCCGCCATGGAAACCTTGGCCATCATTGCCTACCGCCAACCAGTGACCCGCGGCGACATGGAAGACATACGTGGGGTGACCATCAACTCCTTGGTCTTAAAGCAACTGGAGGACCGCGGCTGGGTTGAGGTCATTGGCCACCGCGAAACGGTGGGCAGGCCCATGCTCTATGCCACCACCAAACAGTTTCTAGACGATTTGGGGGTGGCTTCGCTCGACCAGTTGCCGCCTTTGGAGTCCCCAGGCGCAGTGAGCGAGTTTTTCAACACCTCATCCACCGAGGAAGTCGACCCCGCCCAAATGCCCATGCCTTTAGAGGACGTGGCCGAAACCTTGGCTGAGACCCTGCAGCCCTCTTTGGAAGAATTACCACTGGATGCCTCTGATGAAAGTCCTGCGTGAGCGACGACACCCCTAAGTTACACAAAGTATTGGCCCAATCTGGGCTGGGTTCGCGCTTAGAGATGGAGCGACTGATCAGCGAAGGTCGTATCACGGTCAATGATGAGCTTGCCCATGTGGGCCAGCGCATACAGTTTGGCGATCGCATCAAGGTCAATGGCAGGTCCTTGCCAGTGCGTATTCAAGCCATGCCTGTTCGCGTTTTGGCTTACCACAAGCCGGTGGGTGAAATTGTCAGCCGCGATGACCCTCAAAACCGTCCTACGGTTTTTCGCAAACTGCCCCGTCTTTACCAAGGGAAATGGCAAGCCGTGGGTCGCCTAGACCTCAACACCGAGGGTTTGTTGTTGTTCACCAGTTCGGGTGAACTGGCCAACAAGCTGATGCACCCGCGCTTTGGCCTCGAGCGCGAGTATGCGGTTCGGGTTTTAGGCGCATTGAGCAATATTGAAAAAGAAAAGTTGCTGTCTGGCGTCAACCTTGAAGACGGTATGGCCCAGTTTGGCAGCCTAGAGGACGGCGGCGGCGAGGGCGCTAATTGTTGGTACCGCGTCACCATCCAAGAAGGGCGCAACCGTGAGGTGCGTCGCATGTTCGAGGCGGTCGGCCATGCAGTCAGTCGCTTGATTCGCATCCGCTACGGCAAGATGGTGCTGCCGCGTGGTTTAAAGCGTGGCGACTGGATGGAGCTAGACGCCGCCGATATTGATCAACTCACCCGAAGTGCGGGCGCATGGCATCTTGGCACGGCTAAAACGCTGCACCAAACCACGGTTGCAAAGCCCAGTTTGCCCAGACGTCCCATCGCCAAAACCGGCAAAGCAAGCCCTTCTCGCGAGTTATTTATTGGTGCTGACAGCTTGGCCCGTCAGCGGCGCGACCAAAAAACCGCACTTGCTCGATCCAAGCCCAAACCCCGCAAGGCTAAAATCTGATGTATCCGGATCGGTCTCACCCATTTTTTGATAACTTTTGGAAACTTAACCATGGCAATTGAACGTACCCTCTCCATCATCAAACCCGACGCTGTGGCCAAAAACGTCATCGGCCAAATTTATTCGCGTTTTGAAGGCGCTGGCCTGAAAGTCATCGCCTCGCGCATGGCGCATCTCAGCCGTGGCGAAGCCGAAGCTTTTTACGGTGTTCACAAAGCGCGTCCTTTCTTCAAAGATTTGGTCGATTTCATGATTTCTGGCCCCGTCATGATTCAAGTGCTTGAAGGCGAGAACGCGATTTTGAAAAACCGCGACCTCATGGGCGCTACCGACCCCAAGAAGGCCGATAAAGGCACCATCCGTGCCGATTTTGCAGACAGTATCGACGCCAATGCGGTTCATGGCTCTGATGGCCCCGACACCGCCGCCCATGAAATTGCCTTCTTTTTCGCTGGCATGAATGTCTTTGGCCACTGATATGCGTTGCCCCTGCTAAGCCATGAAGACCAACCTCCTCGATGTCGATCTAGACGGTTTGGTCGCTTGGTGCTTGGCGCAGGGGGAAAAAAAATTCCGTGCCGTTCAGCTTTTCCGCTGGATCCACCAAAAAGGCGTGTCTGATTTTGCGCAAATGAGCGACTTGGCGCAAAGCCTGCGTACTAAGTTGCAAGTCAACGCTGAAATTGTCCCCCTCCCAGTTGTCAGTCGCCACGACTCAGCGGACGGCACCATCAAATGGATGTTCGATGTGGGGCAGGGTAACGCCATCGAAACGGTGTTCATCCCTGAGACCGACCGAGGTACCTTGTGCATTTCTTCCCAGGCTGGCTGTGCCGTGGGTTGCACGTTCTGCTCGACCGGCGCACAGGGTTTCAGCCGTAACCTCAGCACAGCAGAAATCATTGCACAGCTGTGGTTTGCAGAGCGCACTTTGCGCCATGAACGCGGCGTGGACGAGCGGGTCATATCCAATGTGGTGATGATGGGCATGGGTGAGCCCTTGCAAAATTACACAGCCTTGGTGCCTGCGCTAAAAACCATGCTGGATGACCACGGTTATGGGCTTTCGCGTCGCCGCGTGACGGTCTCTACCTCGGGTGTGGTGCCCATGATGGAGCGTCTCGGCCTTGACTGCCCTGTGGCTTTGGCAGTGTCTTTGCATGCGCCGTCGAACGCCTTGCGCGATGAGTTGGTGCCTCTCAATATAAAGTATCCATTGGCGGAGTTGCTGCAAGCCTGCCGCGACTATTTGGCGCATGCCCCGCGTGACTTCATTACCTTTGAATACTGCATGCTCGACGGTGTGAATGACACCGATGTCCATGCCAATGCTGTGGTCGAGTTGGTACGTTCGCGTAACGCAGAGCCCTTGCCTTGTAAGTTCAACCTGATTCCCTTCAACCCCTATCCCGCTTCGGGCTTGACGCGCTCTGCGCCCGATAGGGTCAAAGCCTTCGCAGCTATTCTGAGTGAGGCTGGCATCGTCACCACCATTCGCAAGACCCGTGGCGACGACATTGCGGCGGCCTGCGGCCAATTGGCGGGTGAAGTCCAAGACCGCACTGATGTGTCGGGTAGACGCGCCAAGACCATTCGAATTCATGCTTGATACGGCAAAATCAACCCATGACCTTTTCTGACCAAGCCATTCCCTTTTCCATCCCCGCTAGGCACAACAGCCTGCAGGCGCAAATCCGCTGGGGCGACCACTTGGTCACTGTGGGCGGTGATGCGCCCGTGCGGGTGCAGTCCATGACTAACACCGACACAGGTGACGCCATTGGTACCGCCATACAGGTGAAAGAACTGGCGCTGGCAGGCTCAGAGTTGGTTCGCATCACAGTGGACACACCCGAATCTGCCAAGGCCGTGCCCTATATACGAGAACAGCTCGACAAAATGGGCATACACGTGCCCCTGATTGGCGACTTCCACTACAACGGGCACAGGTTGTTGACAGAATTTCCAGACTGCGCCAAAGCTTTGTCCAAGTACCGCATCAACCCTGGCAATGTGGGCAAGGGTGACAAACACGACAAACAGTTTGCCCAAATGATCGAGGCCGCTGTCAAGTACGACAAAGCCGTGCGCATTGGCGTGAACTGGGGCAGCTTAGACCAAGAACTGCTGGCCAAACTCATGGATGACAACGCCTTGCGTTCCAACCCTTGGGATGCCAAACAAGTGATGTACCAAGCCTTGGTCACCTCGGCGTTGGAATCGGCTGAGTTAGCCGAGCGTCTAGGCCTGCCGCGTCAGCAAATCATCCTCAGTTGCAAGATGAGCGGAGTGCAAGACCTCGTGGCGGTCTACCGTGAGTTGGCCAAGCACAGCAACCATCCCTTGCATTTGGGTTTGACAGAGGCCGGCATGGGCACCAAAGGTACCGCAGCTTCTAGCGTGGCTTTGGGTTTGCTGCTGCAAGAAGGTATAGGCGACACCATCCGCGTGTCGCTGACGCCTCAACCTGGCGAAGCCCGCACCCAAGAGGTGTTGATCGCCACCGAAATTTTGCAAGCCTTGGGGCTACGCACTTTTGTGCCCAGCGTCACCGCTTGCCCAGGTTGTGGACGCACCACCAGCACCACCTTCCAAGAACTTGCGCAGGAAATTGATGTTTTTTTACGCGACAAAATGCCAGTGTGGCGCAAGCAGTACCCCGGTGTAGAGGGTCTGAAAGTGGCGGTCATGGGTTGTATCGTCAATGGCCCAGGTGAAAGTAAGCACGCAGACGTCGGCATCAGCTTGCCTGGCAACGGCGAAGCGCCTGCGGCACCCGTCTTTATTGATGGCGAAAAAGCACTCACCTTGCGAGGCGACAATATCGCCAAAGAATTCCACGATATTGTCGAGAACTACATACATAAAAAATTTGCGGTCAGCGCCTAAGGCGCACCGCCTTCAAACACCATGGCTGACAAATTAACCGCCGTCAAAGGCATGAACGATATATTGCCGCCCGATTCGGCGCGTTGGGAGGCACTGGAAGCCGCTGTGCGCGAGGTCATGCGTGTACACGCCTACCGCAACATCCGCACACCCATCGTCGAGCCCACCGCCTTGTTTGTTCGCGGCTTGGGCGAGGTGACCGATATCGTTGAAAAGGAGATGTACTCCTTTGAAGACCGCTTAAACGGTGAGCAACTCACCTTGCGCCCTGAATCCACCGCGGGTGTGGTGCGCGCTGTGGTTGAGCACAACTTGCTTTATGAAGGCGGCAAACGCTTGTATTACATGGGTCCCATGTTTCGCCATGAACGTCCTCAGCGGGGCAGGTACAGACAGTTTCACCAAATTGGCGCTGAAGCTCTTGGGTTTGGTGGGCCCGAGGTGGACGCAGAATTGATTTTGTTGGCCCATGCGCTTTGGCAAGCCTTGGGCCTGAAGCAAGTCCGCTTGGAGCTCAACAGTTTGGGGCAGCCGCCTGAGCGTTTGCTTCACCGTACGGCGCTGATTGCGTATTTCGAGCAACGCGCCGATCAGTTGGACGAAGACGCTAAACGCCGTTTGCACAGCAACCCTTTACGAATTTTGGACAGCAAAAACCCCGCGATGAAAGCCTTGAATGACGCGGCCCCCAAGTTGCTGGACTTCCTGGGGGAGCAAAGTCTGGCGCATTTCAATGCGGTCAAAGCCATCTTGGACGCAAATGGTGTGCCTTTCACCATCAACCCGCGTTTAGTGCGTGGCATGGACTATTACAACCTCACCGTGTTTGAGTTCATCACCGATCAACTGGGCTCACAAGGAACCGTGTGTGGGGGCGGTCGTTACGACTACCTGATCGAGCAAATTGGCGGCAAACCTGCCCCCGCTGTGGGCTGGGCTTTGGGTGTGGAGCGGGTGCTCGAGTTGCTGAAAGAGCAGGGCGCATTCAGTGTGGAAATGGCGCCTGATGTTTATGCCATCGTGCCCGAAACGGCCGCTTTACCAACGGTCTTGCCAGTGTTGCAAAGCCTTCGCGGCATGGGTGTTTCGGTGCAAATGCATTCCCCTGCCAACAGCAATGAGGGTATGGGCAGTATGAAATCGCAGTTCAAAAAGGCTGACAGCAGTGGCGCCAGTTTTGCACTGGTTTTTGGCCCAGATGAGCTTGCCCAAGGGCAGGTAACAGTCAAGAGCTTGCGCGACGGGCAGGGCGCTCAGCGCACCGAGACCTTGGCCGATATTCGCGGTTGGGGCCTCAGCCTACAATCCGCACTTTAGTTTTACTGCAATATCAGGAAAATCATGGCTTCGCATCTCGATCTTGAAGAACAAGAGCAACTCGACCAAATCAAATCTTTTTGGGCCCAATGGGGCAACCTCATCACAGGTGTGGTTACTTTGGTGCTGGTGTGTTTTGCCGCTTGGAACGGTTGGAACTATTGGCAGCAGCGTCAGGCCACGCAGGCCGCTGTGTTGTTTGACACCTTTGAAGAAGCCAGCAAGCAAGGCGATTTAGCGCTTTTAGCGCGCTCGCTCAGCGACTTACAAGATCAGTTCCCCCGCACAACATTGACGGCCCAAGCATCCTTATTAGCCGCGAAAACTTATTTCGACAAAGAAAAATTCTCGGAAGCAGAAAAACCTCTGTCGTGGGTGGTGGACCATGCTTCCGACCAAGCTTATGTTGCCTTGGCCAGTCTGCGTTTGTCTGCCTTGGCTATTGAACGAAAAGACATGGCCAAAGCCCGCAGTTTGGTGGAGGGTAAAACTGCCCCCGCAGGGTTTCAGCCGCTCTTTGATGACCGAATGGGCGATATTGCTCTGATTGAGGGCAAACACGAAGAAGCCAAAACTCGTTTCACCAGCGCTTATAAAGGCATGGATGAATCCACCGAATACCGTCGCTTGATCGAGGTCAAGTTGGGTACCTTGGGTGTCGATGTAGCTTCACCCGAGTTCAAAAAATGAAGGCTGTTGCCACCACTCGCTTGGCATGGGTTGTTTTATTGGGTATTGTCCTCACGGCTTGTGGAGCCTCTAAGCCCAAGCCAGCACAAATCTCCGCCATCAAAGCCGATAAGCCCATTCAAACTTTGTGGCAGTTCAAGCTTGGCAGCGACGTCTCCTTCGTTCAAAGCTTGCAAGCAGTACAAGAACGTATGGTGCTTACCTCGGATAATGGCAGGATCGCTGTTGTCAATGTGCGCAATGGACAAGCTGTCTGGCGTTATGAACTTAAAACAGCCCTAAATACCGGTGCAGGTTTTGATGGTGAACATGTGGCGGTGGTCACCCTGAATAACGAATTGGTGTTGCTGAAAGACGGCAAGGTTGTGTGGCGTAACCGTTTAACCTCTCAGTCCTACACCCACCCCATGGTAGCGGGTGAGCGTGTGTTCATGATGATGGCCGACCGCTCGGTGCTGGCTTTTGACTTGGCCACTGGGGTGCGCCTGTGGTTGCAGCAACGCCCAGGTGAACCCTTGGTGCTTAAGCAAAACGGCGTGCTCTTGCCCTTTCAAAACACATTATTGGTCGGCTTGGGCGGTCGCTTAACTGCTATCAACCCTGACAACGGTCAATTCAAATGGGATGTGCCTATTGCCAATCCTCGCGGCATCAATGATTTAGAGCGATTGGTGGATTTGGTTGCCAAGCCTTCTCGCGTGGACAACTCTGTCTGTGTGCGTGCATTTCAATCGCAAGTCGGTTGTGTGGATGCCTTGCGCGGCAGTGTTTTATGGACCCGATCTTCCGTCGGATCGCATGGCGTTGACGGCGACGCAAAGACACTGATTGGTACCGAGTCCAACGGCATGGTGCAAGCTTGGAGCCGCACCACCGGCGACAGGTTATGGGACTCTGACCGTTTGAAGTACCGCGAGTTAACTGGTCCATTGTTCACTTCCAAAGGTATCGTCATCGGCGACAGCGGCGGTTGGCTGTACCTGCTGTCTTCAACAGACGGCAGTTTGATCAACCGTGTGCAAACCTCTTCGGATGGTTTTGCGTCTACGCCCACTGCTTTGGCCGACGGGGGCTTTGTGGTTTTGACACGCGACGGCTTGCTGCAGGCCTACCAACTTCCCTGATCAGAGGGCTTCGCTGTGAAACCGGTGATTGCTTTGGTGGGCCGCCCCAATGTGGGTAAATCGACCCTGTTTAACCGCATCACCAAAACCCGCGACGCCATCGTTGCCGATTACGCTGGCCTCACGCGCGACCGCCACTACGGCAATGCCAAACACGGCAAACAAGAATTTATTGTTATCGACACCGGTGGTTTCGAACCCACCGCCGAGAGCGGCATCTTCAAAGAAATGGCCAAGCAAACCCGCCAAGCCGTTGCGGAGTCCGATGCAGTAATTTTTGTGGTCGATGCCCGCCAAGGCATCAGCGCCCAAGACCATGACATCGCCAATTACTTGCGCCGCTTAGGCAAGCCCTGTTTGCTGGTGGCCAACAAAGCCGAGGGTATGCAAGAAGGACACCGTTTGGTGGAGTTTTTCGAGCTTGGCTTGGGTGAGGTCATGCCCGTGTCTGCCGCCCATGGTCAAGGCATTCGCAGCATGTTGGATTCGTCCTTGGGGGCACTGCACCTCCCCGACGAGGACGAAGAGGATGACGGCTCTCCCAAACCCTTAAAACTAGCCGTGGTTGGCCGTCCCAATGTGGGCAAATCTACCCTGATCAATACTTGGCTGGGTGAAGAGCGCTTGGTTGCCTTCGACTTGCCAGGCACCACCCGCGATGCCATTCACATTCCTTTCGAGCGTGAGGGCCAGCAGTTTGAGTTGATTGACACGGCGGGACTGCGTCGAAAGGGCAAGGTCTTTGAAGCCATTGAAAAATTCTCAGTGGTCAAAACCTTGCAAGCGATTGAATCCGCCAATGTGGCTTTGCTCTTGCTTGACGCCACCCAAGGTGTCACCGACCAAGATGCGCATATTGCTGGATACATATTAGAGACGGGCAGGGCTGTGGTTTTGGCAGTCAATAAATGGGATGCGGTGGACGCTTACCAGCGCGACTTGCTCGAGCGCTCCATTGAAAGCCGTCTGGCATTTTTGAAGTTCGCCAAGCTGCACCATATATCTGCCCAAAAACGCCAAGGCTTGGGGCCTGTTTGGAAGTCCATAGCGCAAGCCCATTCCGCTGCCATGTGCAAAATGAGTACCCCTATATTGACGCGTTTGCTTTTGGAAGCCGTTCAATTTCAGTCGCCCAAACGCGCTGGCATGTTTCGCCCCAAATTGCGCTATGCCCACCAAGGCGGCATGAACCCGCCTGTGATCGTCATCCACGGCAATTCGCTCGAACACGTTACCGATGCGTACAAGCGCTTTTTAGAGGGTCGCTTTCGCAAAGCTTTTGCGCTGGAAGGCACACCTTTGCGAATTGAGATGAAAACAGCCAGCAATCCCTATGTGGATAAAGATTAACTGGCTGCGCGTCTCAGTCAAAGGCAAGATACTGTCATGAAGCAATCCCAAGGGTTCTGGAATAAAACTTTGCAACGTTGGGCGCCTGGCAAAGAGTTTTGGGCACAGCACCCACGCCTTCAGCCCTATGCGGACAAACTATCTGACCCGAAGTTGTGGCGTTTGCAGCATGAGGCCGTCGCACGAGGTGTCGCTGTGGGGTTGTTTTGGGGGTTTGCCATTCCAGCAGCTCAGCTCTTGGTCGCCGCCGTTCATTGCGTGAAATGGCGGGCCAATATTCCAGTTGCTGCGCTTATGACCATGGTGACCAACCCCCTGACCATTGGTTTTTGGCTTTGGTTGGCCTACCAACTTGGCTCAAGGGTGTTGGGTGATGAAGTGCAGGCAGATGTTTCGATGTCCCTCTTGCCGTCACAGTGGCTGAGTGAGTATGGCTTGCCAACGCTGGTGGGTATGGGTCTGTTTGCTGTTGGAACAGCCATCAGCGGTTACCTGCTGGTGAAATTTTCTTGGCGTTTGAATGTGGTCATCAAGCGACTGAGAAGAAAACAAAACTTTTGAGATGAATGGAATAAGCGGGGGTTTGACTGTGGTATGTTCTAAATATCAAACAACACGGAGAATATCGTGAATCAAAAAGGGCAACTTTTACAAGACCCGTTTCTTAATATCCTGCGCAAGGAACATGTGCCTGTTTCCATCTATTTGGTCAATGGCATCAAGTTGCAGGGGCAGATTGAGTCATTTGACCAATATGTTGTCCTTCTTCGAAATACTGTCACCCAAATGGTTTACAAACACGCCATTTCGACCATCGTGCCTGCACGCCCTGTGAATTTTGCGCAAGCCGACGGTGAAGACTCTGGGTCTGCGCAATAACGCCCCCTTTTCCTTCACCTTTGTCTAACCCTCAGCCTGATATTCAAGCAAACACCTTGTTGGTGGGCGTAGACCTGGGTCTTCCACATTTCGATGAAGACTTGGATGAACTGGCACAACTGGCCAGCACGGCAGGATTGGTGCCCGTGGCGCGCATGACTTGTAAACGCCGCGCCCCTGATGCAGCTTTGTTTGTAGGCTCGGGTAAAGCGCAGGAAATCAAAGAAATGGCAATGCTCCACGGTGCCTCTGAGATATTGTTTGATCAGGCTTTAAGCCCTGCTCAGCAACGCAATTTGGAGCGCTTGTTAGAGATGCCGGTCAACGACCGAACCATGTTGATTTTGCAAATCTTTGCCCAACGTGCCCGCAGCCATGAAGGTAAATTGCAAGTGGAATTAGCGCGTTTGCAGTACCTCAGCACGCGATTGGTTCGGCGGTGGTCCCATTTGGAGCGTCAACGCGGTGGTATTGGCAACCGAGGCGGCCCAGGGGAAACCCAAATCGAATTGGACAAACGCATGATTGGTGAATCTATCAAGCGCACCAAAGAGCGCCTAGACAAGGTGAAAAAACAACGCAATACCCAGCGACGCCAGCGCGAACGCAACCAAGTCTTTAATGTTTCTTTGGTGGGCTACACCAATGCAGGCAAATCAACCTTGTTCAACGCCTTGGTCAAGGCGCGGGCCTATGCTGCCGATCAATTGTTTGCCACCCTAGACACCACCACGCGGCAACTGTATTTATCAGATGGTCAAGACCAAGGCTGCCAAGTGTCTCTTTCGGACACCGTGGGGTTTATCCGTGACTTACCCCACGGCTTGGTAGACGCGTTTGCGGCTACTTTGCAAGAAGCCACCAGTGCCGACTTATTGCTGCATGTGGTGGACTGTTCCCACCCAGATTACCCAGAGCAAATCGTTCAGGTGCAATCTGTTTTAGAGGATATTGGCGCCACAGATGTTGCCCAATTGCTGGTTTTTAACAAGGTTGATGCCTTGCCAAGTGACCAACAACCGAGAATGCTGCAAGACGTTTTTATCATCGACGGTTTGGCCGTGCCTCGTATTTTTGTCAGCGCACAAACAGGGGGCAATCTGGACACTTTGCGTCAACGCTTGTTGCAGACAGCATTACAGGCCACGGCGCGACCCTTATCCCTTAGCATTTCACCGTTAAATGCTTGATGCCAAAGTATGCTTTCAGGTTTAGGCACAATGGCGGCTTGCCACTTTTTTTGATTGACTGCGAATGAACTTTTCAACTTGGCTTTGGCCCATACGACGACGCTTAGCGGGTATGTTCAATTTGAACGATGGCCGTTGGGGCAGAGGCGATGACGCCAATCCGCAAAACAACGGTTCGACACCGCCTCCAGAGGGCCCTCAACCGCCTCCCGCAGACGATGGAAAGCGTCCGCGTCCCTCTGCGTCCAATGGCCCCCCTGATTTGGATGAACTTTGGCGCGAACTCAACCGCAAATTGAATAAATTCTTGGGTCAAAACCGCGGAGGTGGTAATCAACCCCCCGGTGGTGGTGGTGGTGGCTTCAACCCTGATTTCAAGCAAGCCCGCGGTTTGCTGGGCTTGGTGGCGGCTGTTGTGGTCTTGATTTGGTTGGGAACAGGTTTCTTTATTGTTCAAGAGGGTCAGCAAGCCGTTATCACCCAATTTGGGCGTTACCACAGCACCGCAGGTGCAGGTTTCAATTGGCGCGTCCCCTACCCCATTCAACGCCATGAAGTGGTGTTTGTCACCCAGATTCGCTCCCTCGACGTTGGGCGCGACACCATTATCAAGGCCACTGGTTTGCGTGAATCAGCGATGTTGACCGAAGATGAAAACATTGTTGAAATCAAGTTTGCGGTGCAGTACCGACTCACCGATGCGCGTGCTTATTTGTTCGAAAGCAAAAACCCGACAGATGCGGTCATGCAAGCCGCCGAAACTGCGGTGCGTGAAGTGGTGGGCAAGATGCGCATGGATGCTGCATTGTCTGAAGACCGTGAGCAAATCGCACCGCGTGTGCGAAAAATCATGCAAACCATCTTGGACCAGTACAACGTGGGTATTGAAGTGGTGGGTATCAACTTGCAACAAGGCGGTGTTCGCCCGCCTGAACAAGTGCAGGCCGCTTTTGACGATGTGCTTAAAGCTGGTCAAGAGCGTGAACGTGCAAAAAATGAAGCCGAGGCTTATGCCAACGACGTGATTCCTCGTGCTGTGGGTTCTGCTTCGCGCCTAAAGCAAGAGGCCGATGCCTACAAGTCCCGCATCGTGGCGCAGGCCCAAGGTGACGCGCAGCGCTTTAAGTCTTTGTACTCTGAATACCAAAAAGCGCCTCAAGTGACGCGTGACCGTTTGTACATTAATGCCATGCAAGAGATCTACAGCAGCGTGACCAAAGTGCTGGTTGAATCCAAGCAGGGTTCCAATATGTTGTACCTGCCGCTCGACAAAATCATGCAACTCAATGGCACGCCTGCCAATGCTGCTGCCAACGCCGCGGTAAACGCTGGCAACACCCTTGATGGCAATGGGTCGGTTCCTAGCCCCGCCATGCCTTCTTCCTCCCCAGATAACCGTGGTCGTGACAGCCGTCAACGCGACCGCGATTTGCGATGAATTGCCAGCCATGAACAAACTAGGTCTTTACATTTCTTCCGCCATGCTTGCGTTGCTGCTGCTGAGCTCAACGATTTTTGTGGTTGATCAACGCCAATTTGGTGTGGTCTATTCATTGGGTCAGATCAAAAAAGTCATCACCGAACCTGGTCTGAACTTTAAATTGCCCCCACCTTTCCAAAATGTCAACTTCATCGACAAGCGTCTGTTGACTTTGGATAACGTGGACTCTGAACCCATGCTCACTGCGGAAAAGCAGCGCATGGTGATCGACTGGTATGTGCGTTGGCGTATTTCCGACCCATCGCAGTACATTCGTAACGTGGGCTTGGATGAAAAAGCCGGCGCTCAACAGCTCACCCGAGTGGTTCGCAATGCTTTCCAAGAAGAAATCAACAAGCGCACTGTGAAGGATCTTTTGTCACTCAAGCGCGAGGCCTTGATGGTGGACGTCAAGCGCGAGGTGCTAGAAATCGTCAAGGGTGAAAAGCCTTGGGGTATTGATGTGGTGGACGTTCGCATCACCCGTGCAGACTATGTGGACACCATCACCGAGTCGGTTTACCGCCGAATGGAGGCTGAGCGTAAACGCGTGGCCAATGAGTTGCGATCAACCGGTGGCGCTGAAGGCGAAAAAATCCGTGCGGATGCCGATCGCCAACGTGAAGTCACCTTGGCCAATGCTTACCGTGACGCACAAAAAATCAAGGGCGAGGGAGACGCCGAAGCTGCACGTTTGTATGCCGAAGCGTTTGGCAAAGACCCTCAGTTCGCCCAGTTCTACCAAAGCATAGAAGCCTACAAAGCCAGCTTCAATAAAAAGTCGGATGTGATGGTGTTAGACCCCAGCACCGATTTCTTCAAAGCCATGCGCGGTAGCGGCGCTGCTAACGCTGGCTCGGCCAAAAAATAAATCGTCCGGTTCAGATGGACAGCCACACCTTGTGGGTTGCTCTGGCCTTGGTGCTCATCATCGAGGGTTTGTTTCCCTTCGCCTCTCCGCAGGCGTGGAAGCGTGCATTTTTGGTCCTTATGCAAATGGACGACGGTCAGGTTAGATTCATTGGATTGAGTTGCATTGTGGTGGGCATGCTGCTGCTTTGGTGGCTACTCTAGTGTCCCAGTAGAATCCTTTTTTTAACAGCCATCCCCCTCATGACTGCTTGGGTCTTGCCAGATCACATTGCCGATGTTTTGCCCTCTGAAGCTAGGCACATCGAAGAGCTCAGGCGTTTGTGCTTAGACACTGCGCGTGTCTTTGGCTACGAGCTTGTCATCCCTCCTTTGATAGAGCACATTGAATCTCTTTTGTCTGGGACTGGCAGTACGCTCGATCTGCAAACCTTCAAGATGGTCGATCAGTTGTCTGGGCGCACTTTGGGGCTCAGGGTCGACACCACGCCACAAGTTGCTCGCATTGACGCACACTTGCTTAACCGCGCTGGTGTCACCCGTCTTTGCTACTGTGGCCCCACGCTGCACACCCGTGCGCCTGGTCCATACGCCACGCGCGAGCCTTTGCAGTTAGGCGCCGAAATTTACGGCCATGCCGGTTTGGAAGCCGATTTGGAAATCTTGCAACTGGCCTTGCAGTGTTTGCATGTCAGCGGTATTTCTTCTTTCCATGTCGATTTAAGTGACGCCCGTATTCTTCCCGCTCTATTGCGTGGGCAGAGCTTGGCGTCTTCCCAGCAAGAAGCGATTGCGCAAGCCTTGTCGGGCAAAGACATCAGCGCCATACGCCGCATTGGCGCTTCATTGCCTACTTCTTTATGTGAAGCATTGGTGGCCTTGGTACAGCTTTACGGTGGACTAGATGTTTTAGACCAAGCCGAGGAGATCTTCAAGGACTGGCCAGAGGTCTTGCTAGCCCTTTCGCAGATGCGCTGGTTGGCCACACATGTGCATGGTCATCAAGTCAGTATTGACTTGGCAGATTTGCGCGGAGCCACCTATTACAGTGGCCCACGTTTTGCTGTGTTTGTACCTGAAGCCAGTGATGCACTGGTGCGTGGTGGTCGTTACGATGAAGTGGGTGCCTTGTTTGGGCGTAAACGTCCTGCAGCAGGCTTTAGCCTCGACATCAAAGCCTTGGTCAGTTTGATTCAGCGCCCCGTTCCGCAAGCTGCGATTCGCGCCCCTTGGGGAGAAGATGAAGGCTTGCATCAAGCCATCACCCTACTTCGTCAACAAGGCCACACAGTGGTATGTATGTTGCCTGGACACGATAGCGAAGTGGATGAATTTCACTGTGATCGAGAACTGGTTCTCCTCAAGGGTCAATGGATACTCCAGCCCTTAGCCTCAACTTGAATCCCTAAACCATGAGTAAACAACACGGTCGTCATGTCGTCGTCGTAGGCACCCAGTGGGGCGATGAAGGCAAAGGTAAATTGGTCGATTGGTTGACCGAGTTTTCGCAAGGCGTGGTGCGCTTCCAAGGCGGACACAATGCTGGCCATACGCTGGTCATCAACGGCGTAAAAACCGCTTTACATTTGATTCCCAGTGGGATCATGCGAGCAGGTGTGAAGTGCTATATCGGTAACGGTGTGGTGTTGTCTTGCGGAAAATTGCTGGAAGAAATCCAAGGCTTAGAAAAAGCGGGTGTAGAGGTCCGATCGCGTTTGCGCATCAGTGAAGCCTGCCCGCTTATTTTGCCTTTTCACGCTGCTTTAGATATTGCACGCGAAGCTGCCCGTGAACAAGGTGGCTCTGAAAAAATTGGCACCACAGGGCGAGGCATTGGCCCGGCTTATGAAGACAAAATTGCGAGGCGTGCTTTGCGTGTGCAAGATCTCAGGCACCCCGAGCGCTTCGCCAGCAAATTGCGTGAACTCCTTGATCTGCACAACCATGTGCTGACCACGTTCTTGGGTTCTGAAAAATTTGTATTCCCTGACGCGCTTAAACCATTTATCCATAACGGCAAGGTGCAATACCAGCCTGTGTTTGACGAAGCCATGGCCCATGCGCAGCAAATTTTCCCCATGGTGGCGGATGTCTCGCGTGAGCTCAATAATGCTCATCATGCCGGTTCTAATTTGTTGTTTGAAGGCGCACAAGGCACATTGCTTGACGTTGATCACGGCACTTACCCTTTTGTGACTTCCAGCAATTGTGTCGCTGGCAATGCCGCCGCTGGTTCTGGGGTTGGTCCAGGCCTCTTGCATTACATCTTGGGTATCACCAAGGCCTATTGCACCCGTGTAGGCGGCGGCCCTTTTCCTACCGAACTAGACTGGGATGTGGAAGGAACACCAGGCTGGCACATGAGCACCGTGGGTGCTGAAAAGGGCACCACCACTGGGCGCTTTAGGCGTTGCGGTTGGTTTGATGCGGCCTTGCTCAAACGCAGTGCGCAAGTCAACGGATTGAGTGGTTTGTGTATCACCAAGCTCGATGTGCTGGATGGTCTGACTGAACTCAAACTCTGCACTGCTTACGAATTAGACGGCACCACCACAGATATATTGCCTATGGGCGCAGATGACATCGCCAGATGCAAGCCTATTTACGAAACCATGCCAGGTTGGAGCGACAGCACCGTGGGCATCACCGATTACGCCAAACTTCCCCCCCAAGCACGTGCGTATTTGGAACGCATTGCGCAGGTCACTGGTGTCCCCATCCATTTGATTTCTACCAGCCCGGACCGTGACCACACCATCATGGTTCGTCATCCTTTTCACGACTGATCGCCCCAAGAAAGTACAACCATGTTGACTGAAGACGGCAAGCATTTGTATGTGTCATATGACGAGTACCACAATCTCATTGAGAAGCTTGCCATCAAGATTCACCAATCTGGGTGGGAGTTCGACACCATTTTGTGCTTGGCGCGAGGCGGTATGCGTCCAGGTGACGTGCTTTCACGCATTTTTGATAAGCCTTTAGCCATCATGTCTACCAGTTCATACCGCTCTGAAGGTGGCACTGTTCAGGGGCATTTAGACATTGCGCGCTACATCACTACCCCTAAGGGTGAAATAGCCGGTCGCGTTTTGCTGGTCGATGACTTGGCTGATTCAGGCCACACTTTGAACGCTGTCATCGATATGCTGCGCAACAATTATTCGCCCATCACAGAACTGCGCAGTGCAGTAATCTGGACCAAAGGTGTATCGAGCTTCACGCCAGATTTCTCCGTGGATTATCTGTCCACCAACCCTTGGATTCACCAGCCTTTTGAAGCTTATGACACCACGCGTCCAGAAAAATTGCTGGAGAAGTGGCGGGTTTAGCGTATGAAGCCAGTAACTGCGCTCATTCACCATAGCTACAAAGCGCCTTCAGACTTTACTGCGCCTCAAATTGCAGTACACAAAGCCTCGACGGTTATTTTCCCTAACGTACAAGCCATGCGTGAGCGCACATGGCTTGATAAAAAAGGCTATACCTATGGCCTTCATGGAACACCCACAACTTTTACCCTAGAAGAGCGCATTGGTCACCTGGAGGGCGCTCAACACGCCATATTGGTGCCCAGTGGTCTGGCTGCAATCGCCTTGGTAAACATGGCCTTGCTCAAGCATGGAGACGAAGTTTTGTTGCCTGACAACGTTTATGGCCCTCACAAAGCATTTGCCGAGGGAGAGTTAAGGCAATGGGGCATCAGCTACCAACTTTATGACCCGATGGATTTGGCTGATCTGTCTTCGCGCATCACATCACAAACCCGTTTGATTTGGATTGAAGCTGCAGGGTCCGTGACCCTAGAATTTCCCGATGTTGTCGAGATGGTTAGATTGGCTCGATCTAAGGGTGTAATGACCGCGCTTGACAACACATGGGGTGCGGGTTTGGCTTTTGCCCCCTTTCATTTTGAGCCAGCACAAGGCGAAATGTCATTAGGCGTAGACATCAGCGTTCACGCCTTGACCAAGTTCCCGAGTGGCGGCGGGGATGTCCTGATGGGCAGTGTCACCACCTGTAATGACCAGTTGGCTAAGCAGCTCAAACTCAGCCATATGCGCATGGGTTTGGGTGTTGGGGCAAATGACGCCGAACTGGTTTTGCGTTCATTGCCCAGTATGGAGTTGCGTTACAGGCAACAAGACGCAACGGCCAGAGCGTTGACCGCTTGGTGCTTGCAGCAGCCTGCGTTTGCACAGGTGCTGCACCCTGCTGTGGTGTCTTCACCTGGCCACGCGCACTGGCGGCGTCTGTGTGCAGGCGATGAACCCGCGCAAGGGCCAGTTCACTCTGCAGGTTTGGCCGCAGCTTTGTTGAGCTTGCGTTTCGATCCGGCCATCAGTCAAGTGCAACTCGATACCTTTTGTGATTCACTGAGGCTATTCAAATTGGGCTTTAGCTGGGGCGGCCCCATGAGCTTGGTGGTTCCTTACCATTTGCGTGAGTTGCGTCTCTTGTCAAATGAATCTTTGTTGCAAGGTGGCTTTGTGCGTTTATCTGTCGGCTTGGAGGCTGCCGAGGATTTGATTGACGATTTGTCGCAGGCGCTTTCTCAAGCAGGTATCTGAGCAGTTTGCGCAACCAACTGCTTTGCTAATGCTTGCAGTGATGCTGCATGATGGTCTTTCAATTCGACCTTGAGGGCATCAGGCCAGCAGCGAAAATTGCGCTCTACTGACCGCGCATAGGTGGGGTCATAGTGCTGTGACAACAATTCTTGAACCACTTGGCGAATGTGGCCAGAGCGAACAAGTAGCTGCCATTGCTCAATAAGCACTTTGCCGCGTGCTTCTATCAGTGTTGTCAGTCTGTCGCAAAACTGTTCAGGCTCTTGTGCAAAAAACGCATAGTCCTCCATCAACAGTTCCACTCTTTCCTGCAATGGCAATGTCAAGTCGATGCACTCGCTTGCTCGCATGGTCTCAATCAGAGATTCGGGTACGCTGACATTGCCAACTTTTTTGCTTTCTGCTTCGACATAGACCACTTGGGCAGGGTCAAATTGGCGAAGCGTATTCCAAACACGCATGTCAAATTGTTTTTGACTGGGTTGCGATTGACCCGGAATGCGGCCCAACACCGAACTGCGATGCACTGCCAGCGCTTCAAGGTCTAAAACTTGCGCACCTTGCACGGCTAAGGCATGAAGCAGGCGAGTTTTGCCTGAACCGGTGGGGCCAGTGATGACCTTAAATTGAAGGCCCAGTGCCAATTGACTGGTGTGCTGAACAACTGCCGCACGAAAAGCCTTGTAACCGCCTTCAATGACATTCACTTTGAAGCCAATTTGTCCAAGCACCAAGGCCAAAGAGCCGCTACGCTTTCCCCCGCGCCAACAGTAAACCAATGGCCGCCATGTTTTAGGCAGGTCCATGACATGGTTTTCAATATGTTTTGCGATATTGGCGGCTACCAAAGATGCGCCAAGTTTGTTGGCCTCGAAAGCGCCTACTTGTTTGTAAAGGGTGCCTACCTTGATGCGTTCTTCATTGGTCAGAGACGGCCAATTGAAAGCCATGGGTAAATGGTCTAGGGCGAACTCATCTTCGCTGCGGGCATCAATGATGCAACTCAAGTGTTCTCTCTGCGTCATCAAGGCCATGGCCTCTTCCGCGCTGACAAGTTCAACAGGCATCAGAGCAATTTCTTTACCACTGGCCAAACATTGGCGAGCATCAGCGGGTGTGCGGCGGCATTGGGGTGAATACGATCCGCTTGAAACCACTCTGCTGCATTGGGTACGTCCGCAATGCCTTTCAGTAAAAAAGGAACCACGGCAGTTTTATGGGCCTTGCTCAAACGGATGAAGACTTGTGAAAACTGTGCAGCGTAGTCTGCCCCATAGTTAGGCGGAACTTGCATACCAACCAACAAGACTTTTGCTTTGATCGCTTGGCATGCCCTGATCATCTCTTGCAAGTTTTCCTCTGTCATCTTCATTGAAAATCCCCGCAAGGCATCATTGCCACCCAATTCAATGATGACAATGCCAGGTTGGTGTTGTTGTAAAAGAGCAGGTAAGCGGGAGCGGCCGCCTGCTGTGGTGTCTCCACTGATGCTGGCATTGACCACTTGCCAAGTTAACTTTTCTTGAAGCAGTTGTTGCGCCAGCAAAGCGACCCAACCGCTGCCCCGAGGCAAGCCATATTCAGCGCTGAGGGAGTCGCCAACCACCAACAGCTTGCGTTCTTTCGCCAATGCCAAAGGGGCATATACACCTTGCGTCAACAGGCCCAAGGCCAGCAAGTTAAAGTAACGTCGTCTCCACAATGGCACTGTTTATGTCCTCCAGCCTGATTGCTGTCTCTCATGTCTTCAAATCTGTCACAGATGCCACCGGCACCCTCGACATTCTCCGCGATATCGATTTCTCTTTAAACGCCCGACAAACCTTGGCTATTGTGGGCGCTTCTGGTTCTGGCAAAAGTACTTTGCTGGCCATCATGGCTGGTTTAGATACCCCCACCCAAGGCACGGTACATATTGCGGGTCAAGACCTATTTGTTTTGGATGAAGACCAACGCGCAGCATTGCGAGCCAAGCACATCGGTTTTGTATTTCAAAGTTTTCAATTGTTGGCACCCCTGACGGCACTCGAAAACGTCATGTTGCCCTTGGAGCTGTCGGGTCACCCCAACCCCAAACCTGTAGCCAAAGAGATGCTTACGCGTGTGGGCCTGTCAGAGCGACTCAACCACTACCCCAAAGTCATGAGCGGTGGCGAGCAGCAACGTGTGGCTTTGGCACGGGCTTTTGTGGTTAAGCCAGATGTATTGCTGGCGGACGAGCCAACAGGCAGTTTGGACCATGCTACTGGAGAAAAAGTCATGGCGCTGATGCTGGACCTCAATCAAGAATTGGGCACGACCTTGGTACTGGTTACCCATGATGTGGCTCTCAGCCAGCGCTGCGATCAGCGCTTGTTGATAGAGGCTGGACAGGCACAACTGATCGGTTAATCAGCGGGTACGGCTCTTCATTGCACGTTCAACTTCGCGCTTGCCTTCACGGTCTTTGATGGTGTCACGTTTGTCATGCTCTGCCTTGCCTTTGGCCAAGGCAATTTCGCACTTGATACGCCCATTTTTCCAATGCAAGTTCAGGGGCACCAAGGTATAGCCTTTTTGCTCCACCTTGCCAATCAGGCGGCGAATTTCTTCTTTGTGCAGCAGCAGTTTTCGAGAACGTACAGCGTCAGGGTTGACGTGGGTAGAGGCTGTTTTCAGGGGGTTGATTTGGCAACCTATCACATACATCTCGCCATTGCGAATGACCACATAGCCGTCGGTGAGTTGCACCTTGCCTTCACGCGCGGCTTTGACCTCCCACCCTTCCAAGACCATCCCAGCTTCTAGGCGTTCTTCGAAAAAGTAGTTAAACGCCGCTTTTTTATTGTCGGCAATACGAGTTGATGCGTCGGTTTTGGTGGCCATAAAGGGGTAAATAGAGAAAGGCGAGGACTTTACAATCGCCACAACCGCCAACATGGCAGAGCCCCCATTCTATGAAAACCATCGAGAAGTCTGTCATTATCTGGTTTAGCGCACAAGAGATGTTCAATTTGGTCGTTGATGTCAAGAGTTATCCTCGCTTTCTGCCTTGGTGCGACAAGACCGACATACTCAATGAAACGCCAGACTCTATGACCGCCCGCATAGGGATGACATTCGGCGGACTGCACAAAAGTTTCACTACCTACAACACCCATGTCGCGCCCCAACAGGTGCGACTCGATTTGGTGGACGGACCTTTCAAGCACTTGCAAGGGGAGTGGAATTTCATCGCTTTAGGAGATGAGCGTGCTTGCCGAGTAGAGCTGAAACTTTCCTACAGTTTTGACTCCGTCTTTGGCGCCTTGGTTGGCCCTGTCTTTGACCGCATAGCCGCCACCTTGGTTGACTCATTTGTTAAGCGCGCAGAGGTGGTCTACGCCTCATGAAAATTGAAGTCGTGATCTCCATGGGTTCGCGCCAAGTGGTTTGCGCGCATGTGGACTGTGAACCGGGTTCGACCGCTGCGCATGCAAAAGCCCTCGCCCTGCAGCAATTGGGTTTGAATGCAGAAGGATTTTCACCATGGCGAAGCGCCGTTTGGGGTAAAGCTGTGCAAATGAACACGCCACTTGTGCAGGGTGATCGCCTTGAGTTGCTGCGCCCCTTGTTGGTCGACCCCAAGGAGGCGCGAAGGCTTAGGTTTACACAACAAGGCAGCAGGGCAACCGGTCTTTTTGCCAAGCGCCGCAAAGGGGCCAAGGCGGGGTATTGATTATTTATGATCGGAACTGAAGAGCAGTCGTTCTATGGCCTGGATGGCAGTGCCGGTATGATCGTGTTTTTGGAGATATACCATGCGTCTGCTTGGCAAAGCGCTGACCTTCGACGATGTCTTGCTGGTCCCCGCATATTCACAGGTCCTGCCTAAGGACACCCAACTCTCTACGCAGTTTTCACGCCATATCGCTTTGAATTTGCCCTTGGTGTCGGCTGCCATGGACACAGTCACAGAGGCACGCTTGGCCATTGCCATTGCTCAAGAAGGCGGCATGGGTATCGTGCACAAAAATCTCACCGCTGAGCAACAGGCGGCAGAAGTCGCCAAAGTCAAGCGTTACGAAAGCGGTGTTCTGCTAGACCCTGTGGTTATCACACCCGACCACACGGTGCGTCAAGTCATGGTCATGTCAGAACAGATGGGTATCTCTGGGTTTCCGGTGTGCGATGGTGGCAAAGTGGTGGGCATCGTGTCAGGACGCGACTTGCGTTTTGAAACACGCTATGAAGTCAAGGTCAAGGAAATCATGACGCCGCGCGAGCGTTTGATCACGGTGCCCGAAGGTACGACCCCCGAACAAGCCAAAGCCCTGCTGAACAAGCACAAATTGGAGCGCTTATTGGTGGTCAATGATGCGTTTGAACTCAAAGGCCTCATCACTGTCAAAGACATCACCAAGCAAACCAGTTTCCCCAATGCCGCGCGGGACGCTTCAGGACGCTTGCGGGTCGGTGCTGCGGTGGGTGTGGGCCCTGGCACCGAGGAACGTGTGGCCGCACTTGTCAAAGCGGGTGTGGATGCCATCGTGGTCGATACAGCGCATGGACACAGCCACGGTGTTATTGAGCGTGTTCGCTGGGTAAAGAGTAACTATCCCCATATTGATGTGGTGGGTGGCAATATTGCCACTGGTGCTGCTGCATTGGCCTTGGTGGAGGCGGGTGCTGATGGCGTGAAGGTGGGTATTGGACCAGGCTCCATCTGTACCACACGCATCGTTGCAGGTGTAGGTGTTCCACAAATCACCGCCATTGATAACGTGGCAATTGCATTGCAAGGCACTGGCGTTCCTTTGATTGCGGATGGGGGCATACGCTACAGCGGCGATATCGCCAAAGCCATTGCCGCGGGTGCTTCTTGCGTGATGATGGGCGGCATGTTTGCTGGCACCGAAGAGGCGCCTGGTGAAGTGATTTTGTACCAAGGACGCAGCTACAAAAGCTACCGAGGCATGGGGAGCATTGGTGCCATGCAGCAGGGCAGTGCAGACCGTTATTTTCAAGAAGCAACCACCGGCAACCCCAATGCCGATAAATTGGTCCCCGAGGGTATTGAGGGACGGGTGCCATACAAAGGCTCGATGGTCAGCATCGTCTATCAAATGGCAGGCGGTGTTCGTGCGGCCATGGGCTATTGCGGTTGCGCCACTATCGAAGATATGCGTAATCGCGCCGAGTTTGTTGAAATATCCACCGCTGGAATGCGTGAGAGCCATGTCCACGATGTGCAGATCACCAAAGAAGCGCCCAACTACCGAGCTGAGTAAATTTTTTTAAGCCATTAATCTGGCTAATGCTATGTCCCACGACACTATTTTGATACTAGATTTTGGCTCGCAAGTCACTCAGCTCATTGCTCGCCGCGTACGCGAGGCCCATGTGTATTGCGAAGTGCATCCCTGTGATGTCAGCGACGACTGGGTGCGTGAATACGCCAAAGATGGCCATTTGAAGGGCATCATTCTTTCGGGCAGCCACGCCAGTGTGTATGAAGTGGACGACCGGGCACCTGATGCGGTGTTTGAATTGGGTATACCCGTTTTGGGTATTTGTTACGGCATGCAAACCATGGCCCAGCAGTTGGGTGGCAAGGTTGAAGCGGGGCAGACTCGGGAGTTTGGCTATGCCGAGGTTCGTGCCCGAGGCCACACAGACTTACTCAAAGACATTGCCGACTTCACCACGCCTGAAGGTCATGGCATGCTGAAAGTGTGGATGAGCCACGGTGACAAAGTCACCGAGTTGCCCTCTGGCTTTAAGCTGATGGCCAGCACCGACAGTTGCCCGATTGCCGGCTTTGCAGATGAAGCACGCCATTTTTACGGTGTGCAATTCCACCCTGAAGTCACCCATACTGTGCAGGGCAGGGCGATGCTCAACCGCTTTGTTTTGGATATTTGCCAAGCCTCACCCGATTGGGTCATGGGTAACTATGTGGAAGAGGCTGTCTCACGCATACGTACCCAAGTCGGCGACGAAGAAGTGATTTTGGGCTTGTCAGGCGGCGTAGATTCGTCTGTTGCTGCTGCACTGATTCACCGTGCCATTGGCGATCAACTTACCTGTGTGTTTGTCGACCACGGTCTTCTTCGTCTGCATGAGGGTGACGCGGTCATGGAGATGTTTGCAGGCAAGCTTCACGCTAAAGTGATACGTGTCGATGCCAGCGATTTATTTTTGGGCAAACTCTCAGGTGTGTCTGACCCTGAGGCTAAACGAAAAATCATCGGGGCAGAGTTTGTCACTGTGTTCAAACAAGAGGCAGCAAAACTCAAAGCAAGCAGTGGCGGTCACAAAGGCGCCACCTTTTTAGCGCAAGGCACTATCTACCCCGATGTGATTGAAAGCGGTGGAGCCAAAAGCAAAAAAGCGGTCACCATCAAAAGCCACCACAACGTAGGTGGATTGCC